>CAJAAV010000102.1:0-22500 GCA_903937835.1 uncultured Chlorobiaceae bacterium
AAGCTGCCATAGCAGACTTTTCCTCCAGTAAAGGGTGCCTTTTGACGGTACCGGCGGATAAGCTTCGTCATAATATGCCTTGACTTTATTGGTGCCCATAGTATTTCAGGTTTAAGATTATTATGAAAGTAAACGTTATTCTGGAATTAACCACCAGAACGGATAGCCCTTTGCTTTATGGAAAAAGAGGTAGTGCAGGATGACTTTCAGCCAGTGCCCTGCCAGGCCAGCCTCTCCGAGAGAGTAGTTCATATCGCGGCCCCATTCAGGATATCTGTTCCAGTCAGGAACAATGGGGAAGAGGGTCATTGATGCGCCGAGCCCATCCAGTGAACCAAAACCCGCCGATACAACGCATGCTGCTCCCATTTTGCTCATTGAGGCTTTATGGCGATGCTCAGTGGCCCCCTGAATTTGTTCTGAAATATTAAGCGCCACAATTTTACCCATGACACCTGCCGGCATACCGGTGCGTGGTGCTGTCGGAAATATCTGCCGTCCGCTCGGGCTTGCCATGGGCTTGGAAATCGGATGCGGAGGTGCAAAAGCTATACCTGGAGCATAAATATTTTTGTAGAGAGGGTTCTGGTAAAGAGATGGCCAGTCATCAGCATGCCAATCATCAAACGGTTTTGCTTCATAATTGGCATCAACCTTCATGAACTTGTTTGGCGCAAACATCTTTTCAGTAATCTCGACTCCACTTTTATCGTAGGCAGTCAGTCCAACTCCTGAAAATGAAGGAATAAGCATGGCAAAATCAAACTCCTGCGTCAACTCTTCACCAGCTAGCGTCTCATAATGTGCTTTACCTGGTTCAACCTTATGAACGCCAGCTCGTCTTATCCAGTTGATACCGTATTCGGCCATAAGGGATTCAGTGAAGACCTTCGTCGGTGTGTAATAGCCTCCCCTGTTAATAAAAGCACCGGCCATTCCGAAATCGCCCAACTCATATTCATTGGAGATCCAGGTAATCTGCGCCATGTTACCCAGACCTCGCTTTGAAATCTCCCATGCCACATTCAGAATGTATTCAAAGGCCGCACCCTGACAGGTTGCCATTGGATGACCGGTACCGATCAAAATACGCTGCTTTTGACCGGCCTGCATTTTTTTGATATTGTCCTGAAGGTGTTCCCATGCATGGGCGGCATGTCCATAGGTGCAAACCGAAAAGGTGTTCTTGTCAGGGCCAAGCCCCTCAGTCGCTTCGAAATTAAGCTTGGGGCCGGTTGCGTTGACAAGATAATCATAGTCAACTTTCTCGGTCTGTCCGTTCCGTAATGAATCGGTATATTCAATGGTCACATACCCTTTATGGATTTCTGCGTCTCCCTCAGGATGGATTTCAACAGCTTTGGCCTGTTTCAGGATAATACCCCATCGGTCATAGACTTTTTTCAGTTCAAAGCGAACATCATCAATAGTCATCTGGCCAACACCAACCCAGATGTTTGATGGAATCCACTGATAGTAACTGTTCGGGGTAACAACAACCACCTCATGATGTTTGCCAAGTTTCTTTTTGAGAAACGAAGCGGCAGTGTGGCCTGAAACACCGGCCCCTAAAACAACAACCTTCGCCATAGACACTCCAGGTTTTCAATGGTTCTGAATGAAGCTCTCATCTTGTTTGATTGAGCCCAGGAATTACGCAACTGTTGACCGCTCACTTGAATGCGTGACCGGGGGCTACACCGACAGCCTTGAGGATTTTGGCCACTGGGCAGAACCCTGTAAATGCCGCCTGAAAAAGGTTTACTCCCACAAAACCAGTGAACCAGAGCCAGTTCTGGTTATGATAGATGGAGAGTATAACACTGGAAAAAATAAAAGCACCTGCGATCGCGAAGACAAGCCTGTCGATATTCATCATTTTACTTTTGTATACGGTTATTTAGATTTCTTTTCAGCCATATAATAGACAAGCGGAACGACAACGAGCGTCAGGATGGTTGAAAGCACGCCGCCCCAGATCAGCGAGATGGCAAGACCCTGAAAAATTGGATCAAAAAGCATAACAACCGAGCCAATGACAACTGCACCGGAAGTCAGAATGATAGGGCGAGTCCTTACCGCTGCAGACTCAATAACCGCCTGCTTGAGCTCTACTCCCTCGGCCCTGCGTATCTGAATGAAATCAATCAGCAGCACCGAGTTGCGCACCATAATGCCCGCAAGCGCAATCATGCCGATCATGCTCGTGGCTGTAAAAAAGGCCCCATGCAGCCAGTGGCCAGGAATAATGCCGACAAGACTCAGCGGAATGGCAATCATCATGATCAGTGGAGTCTTGAAGGACTGGAACCAGCCGATAATCAAGAGGTAGATAATGACAAGAACCACGGCAAACGCCGTGCCGAGATCCCTGAACACCTCGAAGGTAATCTGCCACTCCCCATCCCACTTCATAGAGAGCTTGTCCTCTGACGTTGGATTTGCCGTATAGAGCGGATTGACGGAGTAGCCGCCGGGAACCTTGAGCTTCTGGATCTTTTTGTCCATATCAAGCATGGCATAGACCGGGCTCTCGGTCGCACCGGCAACATCAGCGGTCACATAAACGACTCTCCGAAGATCCTTGTGGTAAATACTTTTATCCTGAATTTTTTCCTCCACCGTCACCAGTTCAGACAGTGGAATCATTTCACCGGCACGCAAACGAGTTGTAAGAGTTCCCATACCCTGTGACTGCACAAATATCCCCGAAAGATCCTGCAGAGATGTTCTGTCGGACTGTGGAAGTCTCACCTGGATGGCAACAGGATCAAGCTGCTTGTCGGTATGCAGCACCCCAACATCCATACCTGCCAGCGACATACGCAGCGTCTGGGCAATCTGTTCAGCACTGACACCGCGAAAAGCTGCGCGCTCCTTGTTCACAACAAGGTTATAGACCTTCTGATCCTCTTCAACCAGAAAGTCCACATCAACAACGCCGGGTGTCTCTTCAAAGACTTTCTTCACCTGTTTGGCAAGCGCTATCTGTTGCTCCTGTGACGGGCCATAAATTTCTGCGACAAGAGTCGAAAGCACAGGAGGACCCGGCGGAATTTCGACAATCTTTGCGTTGCCGTTATAGCGAAGGGCAATCTTCTGGACATCGGCCCTGACCCGTTTGGCTATATCGTGACTCTGGGCCTTGCGCTCGCCCTTGTGGACAAGATTGACCTGGATGTCAGCCATATTTGCCTTCTGACGAAGGTAATAGTGCCGAACAAGCCCATTGAAATTGATAGGCGCATTGGTGCCGACATAGTACTGGTAGCTCTCTACCTCATGAACCGTTTTCAGATAAGCTGCCGCCTCCTTGGCCACTCTTGCGGTCTGCTCAAGCGACGTACCATCAGGCATATCGATAATCACCTGAAACTCGTTCTTGTTGTCGAATGGAAGCATCTTCATCTGTACAGCCTTCAGCGGCACCAGCGCAATGGCACCGGCCAGCATCAAGCCGACCACGCCGAAAGCCATCCACCGCTTGAAAGGGCTTTCGATGAACGGTGAAAGGATGTTATTGAAGAGCTTATAGTAACCTGTTTTGGTAATATCGTACTCTTCATGATGACCCTCTTCGGTTTTCAGAAGACGGAAGGAGAGCCAGGGCGTTGCGATCAGGGCAACGAGCAGCGAAAAGATCATGGCCAGCGTGGCACCGATCGGCATCGGGCTCATATAGGGGCCCATCAGGCCCGAAACAAAGACCATCGGAAGCACTGCCGCAATAACCGTAAAGGTTGCCAGAATCGTTGGATTACCCACCTCATTGATGGCGGTAATGGCGGCCTGCAGCTTCGGCTGCCGTTTCATGGCAAAGTGCCGGTGAATGTTTTCGGCAATGATGATCGAGTCATCAACAACAATACCGGTAACAAATATCAGGGCAAAGAGAGTCACCCTGTTGAGGGAATAATCAAGAAGGTAGTAGATAAGGAGTGTAAGGGCAAAGGTGATCGGCACCGATGCCAGAACAACAAGTGCGCCGCGCCAGCCAAGGAAAAACCCGACAACAACCGTTACCGCCACAACCGCCATGAGCAGGTGCTCAAGAAGGGTAAAGACCTTTTCGGAAGCCGTTGCTCCATAGTTGCGCGTTTCCGTCACGGTTATGCCTGACGCAATAACCGTCTTCCTGAGCCCGTCTACCCTCGACATAACCTTGTCGGCAAGTACCGAGGCATCGCCGCCTTTCCGCTTCGCAACAGTCAGCGTCACCGCTGGATACTCTCCTGCCACAGAACCTTTCGGGGCAGCCGCCGCCCATCCAAAAAAGTTGTAGTTATTGACCTCTTCAGGGCCATCAACAATTGTAGCAACATCACGCAGATAGACCGGAGAAGCCCCATAGATACCAACAACGATATTGGAGACCTCTTCGGCGCTTTCAAGAAATTTCCCCGATCGGACAACGATCTCCTGGTTCATCTGTTTGAAATCACCGGAAGTCATCTGGCTGTTGCCTTGCTGAATCTGACGGGCAATCTGCATCGGGCTGACATTGAACTGCTGAAGTTTCGCCTTGTTGAGTTCAATTTTTACCTGGCGCTTCAATCCTCCCTTTATCTCTACATCACCGATGTTGTTGATTTTTTTCAGTTCTTCAGCAACCGCTGCCGCACTCTGGCGAAGCTGGTAGGGACTCTTCGTCTTGCTCCAGAAGGTGAGATTAAGCACGGGAACATCATCGATAGAGACCTTTTTCATCAGCGGGAACTGGACTCCCGGAGGCATTTTGTCCATATTTTTCATCAGGGTAGACCAGAGCTTGACCATACTGCGCTCTGCATCTTCACCCACTTTGAAGCGGACGGTTACCAGAGCAAAGTCAGGCATTGATGTGGAATAGATATAATCAACCCCCGGAATTTCGGTCAGGGTTCTCTCTATCGGCCTGGCAACCCGGGCTTCCACCTCTGCCGGAGCTGCTCCCGGGTAGGGGATATAAAGATCAACCATCGGCACCACAATCTGTGGCTCCTCTTCACGCGGCGTCATAAAGGTTGCCATGATACCCACAAGAAGAGAGGCCACCATAAGAAGCGGCGTTATCTTTGAATTGATAAACTGTTTTGCAAGTTTACCGGCTATACCTTCATTCATTTGCTCTGAACCTCCTCAGTCACATTCGGACTCTTTATTACGGTTAATCCTTCACCAAGCTCAGGGTTATACGTTCCCACCACAAGTTCTCCTTTAGATATTTTTAGTTTAGTTTCCCCTGTAGTAAGCCAGCTCGCTTTTTGCCATGCAATAGTCATATTTCGCCTGATTCAGCCTCATTTTTGCGTAAGTATGAGCCTGCTCGCGCATCAAAAGCTCGAAGGTCATGGCCATACCGGTCTTGAACTGTGCTCGGATATAATCAAGACTTACCCTGGCCTCTTCAAGTGATTTCTGTGCAACGTCTATTCTTGCCCTCGCGGTTTTCAGCGAACGCATCGACTTTGCAACTTCAGCAATACTGCCACTTTTTGCGGCCTCATAATTGTACATTGCTTCACGCTCCTGAGCTTTCGCCTCCTGTATACGACCGGCTGTGGCCATCCCGTCGTAAATGTTCCACTGCATATTTAGGCCAAGCGCCCAGCTTGAACCTCCACTGAAAATATTATTGCTGTGCAGGTTGGTCTGCAGAAAAGCATTCAAGCGGGGGCGTTTCGATGCGCGAATCATATCTTCCTGTAAAATTGCAACCTGACGCCAGGTTTCGAGCGCTTTGAGATCGGAGCGATTCTCCGGGACTCCTTTATCACTTTCCGCAGGCAAGGCACTCTCAATGACAAGATCTCCGGTTGGAACAATAGTTACTCCGGAATCAAGGTGCAGCATCACTTTCAGGGCATCCTCTGCATTTGTTATCTCGTCAAGCAGCATCATTTTCTGCTCAAGCAGCTCCGACAGCCTGACATCAGTAGAAAGTTTATCTGACTTGGGCAGCAAACCAGCGCTATAGCCCCTGGCGGCCTCACTGCTGTGCGCCTGCATGGTCCGGATAGACTGTTCGACAGCATCAATATTCTTTTGCGCGAGAATAAGACCGTAGTAGACTCTTGCGACCTGCAGTTCGACAGACTCCCCGGTTCTGGCGGTCACAAGTTCCTGCGCTTTTTTTGCTGTAAAAGCCAACTGCCTGCCAAGAGCTGCATCAGCATTGTAAACCGGCTGCATAACCTGAATTGATGTATTGAAGTCGTTGATGACATCGGCATTATTGAGCTTTTCCGGCATAAAATCAGATTGCTGCACAATGTTCTGCTGCAGCTTGAGAACCAGCGCAGCACCTGGATCATTGGTCACCGTCAGTGTCTCCAAAAGCGTAACTTTCGGAAGGTATGACTGACGACTCTGAACAATCCTTGCCTCAGCCTGCTCCACCTTGCTGCGGGCCGCCTTGATGGTGTAATTATTTTCACGAGCCATCGTAAGTGCTTCGGAGAGAGAGAGTTTTATTGTTTTACCACTCGCTGTTGCCTGTAGCGGTAAGCCGAGAGCGCCCGCGACACAACAAGCAATCAACGCTTTATATACCTTCATTATGATTACCGTTTTGAAATAAGTTTTAAAATCTTTTCCACACTTTTTGAGTCATCACTTTTCAGACACTGCATGAGGTTGCGCTGGAGTACAAGCGAGAATGTATTGTCAAGAGCCGCTTTTGCCGCCTGGAACTGGGTAATAATCTGTGAACACTCTTCTTCCCTTTCAATCATCCTTGTCAATCCCTCAATCTGACCAGCCACCCTTTTTAGCCTCAGAATCACATCTTTCATCGAATCCGCAGTTGTTTCCATGGTTGTTTAATTTTAAAATGCAATATACCTATACCCCCTATAGGTATATTAATCAAAAAATCATATCATATGCAAGAGATTTTTATTCTGAACAAAGCCGACGACGGGAACAGGGAGCCACAAAAAACTTGAGGTACTTTGAATGAAGTACAATTTTCGTTCAATCTCCGCCCTGGTATTTGATAGATGAGGTAAGATCCGATGAAAAGGATGTTCGCTTGAGCATGATGAACTGAAAGAGGTAACCAAAACGAATAATAAAATATACTATGAACAATACGCTTGAAGTCAGCCCCACTAAAGCCCTTGCAATGATTCAAAAAGGGGTGTTGCTTGTCGATGTCCGTGAACCGAATGAAGTTGCAAATAAATCATTTGATGTTTCCAATATCACACTGATTCCCTTACGCCAGTTAAAAAATCAATTCCGGGAAATACCTGTTGACCGTAAGGTAATTATCGCATGTCATAGTGGAAATCGCAGCCTGGTGGCTACCCGTTTTCTGATGAACCATGGATACACGCAAGTTGTCAATATGCAACAGGGAATTGTCCGTTGGGAAAAGGATGGGCTTCCAATCAAAAGTGAGCTGAAACAAAAATCCGGATCATTGCTGATGAAAATATTTAGCCGGAAATCCTGAAAAGAGACTTCACGAAACAGCTATACACGCTCCCTATGACCACTAATTTTGAATTCCTCAGCCAGTGAGACAAATGTTTCAGCCCACCCTGGATTACCGACAGCATGCAGGTGAGCAAAAGAGGCAAAAAGGTTACGATAAAGCACGCCGTCTCTTTTTCCTGTTATTCCGTTGCCCCGGATCACGTCAAACTGATAGGAAGAGTCTGGGGGTTGCGTAACCGGCCTTGCATAATGAAACTCATGCGCCCTGATTCGGGCACCCTTTCGAAACCAGGGGGAGTCTGTTGTACTCTTGAGATCAAGGTATCCATGCCCTGCCGGATGATACTCAAAACCGATATCAAAAGGCAGAATACCAGCAAGAGAATATTTTTTCCCTCCATAAGTGGCATTCCGGCACAGGTAAATCAAGCCGCCGCATTCAGCGTAGAGCGGCATACCAGCCTCAACCCTCTCCCGCACCTCTTTCAAGAGCCCCTTGTTTGCACTCAACACATCAAAAAACGATTCGGGAAATCCTCCACCAAGATAGAGTGCATCAACATCAGGTAAAGAGCTCTCCTCAAGAGCATTGATAAACACAAGCTCCGCACCGCTGTTCCTCAAGGCTCTCAGATTGTCGGGATAGTAAAAACAGAAAGCAGCATCTCTGAACACGCCGATCCTTGCTCTTCCTGTAATACTCTTTGCACCATTCGCAATCCTCGGCATCGGCATTGGCGGAGCCTCATAAAAAAGAGAATGGATTGCGTCCACATCACAATAATGGGCTACTCGCTCAGCCGCGCCCTGAATGAACTGAACTGAATTGGCTGTTTCTGCGACTGTTGTCAGCCCAAGATGCCGTTCAGGGATAATCAGCTCTTTGTCATAAGGAATTGCTCCCAGCACTGGTACCTTGCAATAATGCTCAATTGCCTGTTTCTGTTTGTCTGCCTGACGTGAACTGCTTACCTGATTGAGTATCACGCCCTTAATATCCACCTTCGGCGGCATTACCTGCATGCCCATAACCAGCGCGGCGATCCCCCGGTTAGTTTTTCTGCTGTCAATCACCAGCAATACCGGCGCCTGTAGCATTTGAGCAAGTCCTGCACTGCTGTCAGAACCATCAAGAGACAAACCATCATGCAAGCCATGATTGCCTTCAACAAGTGCAATGCTTTTGTTTTCTATCCTGCTATTTCGCTGAAACGATTCAAGGCACCCTTCCCTCCCCATAAGCCAGGGGTCAAGGTTGTAGCACTCGTTTCCACTGGCAAGACGATGCCACACAGGATCAATATAGTCCGGACCTTTTTTGAAACTCCTGATGGGGACTCCCCGGGAGGCAAGGGATGCTATTATTCCAAGACTGATCGTTGTCTTGCCTGCACTCTTGTGGGGTGCCGATATCATCAGACGAGGCAAGTGTACCGAATCCATTCTATCTCCTTTCCAGCCCTCACAGAAAATGGACTGTTGTTAAACACCTACTCCAACATGCATAAAAAATCCGGAAAAGAGCCTGACAAAAAAAGTGCTCAAGCTCTCTCTCCGCGAGACGATTTACTTCTTCCTGATAAAA
This sequence comes from uncultured Chlorobiaceae bacterium, assembly GCA_903937835.1. Lineage (GTDB taxonomy): Bacteria > Bacteroidota > Chlorobiia > Chlorobiales > Chlorobiaceae > Chlorobium. The sequence goes on from CAJAAV010000102.1 coordinate 9,008, forward strand.
AAAGTATGAACATTTGATGCTTCGGTATGAGCAACAAGTTCATGGCCGGTCCGCTTTGCCCATGACGCCATATCACTTACTGAACCGGGATCGGTCGCGGTCATTTTCAGTATCTCGCCGCTGTTCAGCGAATCAATAGCTTTTTTTGTCTTCAGAATCGGCAAAGGGCAATTTAAACCTTCACAATTCAACTCCAGATTACTTGCCATTTCACTCATTAAGATCTCCTGATTATTTTTTGTATTAAATCTTTCGCCACCAGCTAAGCCTTCGGGGTTTTCTGATCTTCCCGCAGCTTTACGGTAAAATATTCATCGGCATAAGCCGTGTCGACCTCGGTTCCAGAACTGTTCCAGAGTGGTTCCTCATAATCGTTCCACCCCCTCAGGCCTGTCCGTAGAGAAATGGCCTCTTCGTAGCCAAGCAACTGCATGGTATGAACAGCAAGAACACTGCGATGGCCTGAACGGCAAACCACGACAACTTCTCGATTTCTGGCTTTCACCAGTTCATGCACGGTATCCTCGTAATCCCACTCGCAGGCAGATTCCAGAATACCCCTTGGAACATTGATCGAATCTTTTATATGCAGTGCATCAAATTCATAAGGTTCACGCACATCAACAATCAAAAGATCCGGATTCTCTTCCAGACGCGCGACAAGATCCCAGGGCATAATCTCTTTAACATGAGACAAGCAGTTCTGAACAAGCTCTCTGTAACTCACCATAGCAGGGAAGTTTTGTGTCAGATAAAGAGTGAAATATCAGCGTCAGCAGCATACTCAAGAAAGGTGGCCGCTCCACCATATTCAACTCCTTCAATGAATTCCTCTTTTTCAAAACCAAAAACATCCATGGTCATCTGGCAGGCAATGAAACGAACACCAAACTCCTGGCACATGCTCCGGAGTTGCTCAATAGTAGCCACTCCTTTCTTTTTGAACGTCTCCTTCATCAACATGGTCGCCATGTTGTCGAAACCGGGAACGTTCCCTGAAATGACATTCGGAATCGGCCAGTTAATAGACTGAAACTCCTTGCTGCCAAACGGCATTTTCATTGGCATTGCCGGATTGCTGTGAGGAGAAACTTTGGCATCAAGCTCCTTTTTAAGCAATGGTAAACCGTAAAAAGTAAAGAATATGACCGCTTCCATATCCATGGCTGCAGCAGTTGAAGCCAAAATGAAAGGGGGATATCCCCAGTCAAGTGTTCCCTGTGACGCAATGATTGCAAGTTTTTTTGTATCAGACATGGTTATTTCTCTCGATTATGCTTTCCTGAAATAATTAACTCTGTTTCCTGTACCAGGTATTTTTCGGGCAAGAACCCGTTATATATCTTGGTGATTATATAATTATAAAGAAATATAACAATAACAACCAGGATCTCGCTCTCTTTATTTTTCTGCTTTTCTTGCAAAACATCGACTCAACGGGAGGTCAATGGCCACCAGAAATTATTCCTGTTGCAGCAAAAACAAGAACCAGCACCTGCAGTATCGTGATAATGGTATAAATGCGATCTTTTTCCTTGAAAAAAAGAGGGATAATAACCGCTAAACAGATCATCGTTACCGATGAAAGATAGACGATTGATGCGTAGGTGAGAACATCACCCCTGACTAATTGAGTGACCCAGTCCCATCCTGAAGGAACCGGAACAACCTTGTGGAATTCCGACGCACGAAGATGCCATTGCGTGGCTATCTCAGCAGGAGAAACTGCTGAGGGGAGCAACTGAAAGACATAAACCAGATAACCTGCCACAACAAAAATAATTCCGAGGGTCGAGGTCCACGAGAGTACTGTGGCATAAGTCAACTGAACCCTGCTTGTGTGAAGTTGTTCTTTCATGATAGTGATAATAGTCAGATTCCGAATCCTTTTAAAAGAGCTCTCAATCCAGCCGCTGCCAACAGCGCAATAACAAGCCGTCTGACAACGCGGGTATGAACCTTTGTCAGCAGTCTGGCTCCAATTTTTGTGCCGAGCATCATGCCTGCAATTGATGGAACTGCGATAAGGGGGAGTACTGCTCCCTTATGCAGATAGACCCAGGCGGCAGCAGTATCATTGACAGAGAGCACGAAGATACTGGTGGCTACTGAAACTCTCAATGGAACACCAAGCACAAGGTTGAATACCGGCACATTTGCCCACCCGGCACCAAGCCCGAACATACCCGCCATGAATCCAATCACAATAAAAAGGAGTAGGCCAATCGGCGTGCGATGGATCTGCCAACTGACATCTTTTTTAAGCTGCTCGTCGTAATAGATACCATAGATATGCAATATTTTGGAAAGGTTGTCTGGCTCGGATATTTCAGGATATGCTGAATTCCCGGAAAGAAGCATGATCACGGAAATACCGAGGATGGTCGCTCCCAGCGATAACTGCACAACATTTTCCGGCATCGCCAGCCCAACCATAGCGCCGCCTATGGAGCTGATGGATGCTATCAAGGCCATGGAAAGAGCAAGTTTGAGATTGGCCAAACCCTTTTTCAGCAAGGGAGAACCTGCTGAGAGCGCTCCGGAAAGTGCCACAAGAAGTCCTGCTCCCCTGACAAAGTCAATATGAAAAGGGAAAAAGCTGCTCACAATCGGAACAAACAGTACCCCTCCACCTACCCCCCCAATAACAGCAACAATACCGAGGAAAAAACAGAAAACGAAGAGCGCAATCTCCCAAACCCACCATGGTGTCGGTTCGACAGCCAAAGGTTGCACGGCAAAAGCTGCTGTTGGAAAAAACAGCAACAGCGACACCAGCAAGGTAAGCAGAAAGAAGGAACCTGTTGCAGGAAAAGCTCTTTGATTCATAGCTATTGACTCAAGTTTTTGAAATATAGTAAGTCTTTTCATCAGGCCTGAATGGGCGGCCCATCCAGAGAGGACGACGAAGACCGTCTGGCCCGGGCGCTGGCCTTGTCATGGCAAGCCACTCCTTGTAAATCTGGAATGAGCGCTCGGTATCGACAAACACGTCACCATAACAATCCTCTTCATGCGCTTTTTCGATACGCACTTTTTGATGCCAGCAGTGCATGCCGCTGATAGGATCGGGATGAACCGGGAAGGTAATGTTCTGGTGCACACCTCCATCAGACCAGAATATTCTGGACGAATCGGGATCGCTGCTTTCATAAGGCTCAATGCTCTCCGCGACACGCATTTTCCATTTTCCGCCACCTTCACGCTTGATCTCCACCCTGTTGGTTGCCCAACGGTTGGCTGCCGGGTCCTGCTCGCGGCGCCAGCGACCAATGTGGTGCGAACAGGCAACCACGCCGGGACGAATCCCTTCTGTAACCCATACACGATTGATGAAAAAGCCTATATCAGTATTCACCCTGATAAGATCACCATCTTCAAAACCAAGGCTCTTTGCGTCAGAGGCATTCATCCAGACCGGATTACGATGCGCAATCTCGGCCAGCCATTTGGCGTTGCCGGAACGGGAGTGAATCAGGACTGGAAGACGGAAGGTCGGAACAAGCGCAAACTCCCCCTTGCTCCGGTTCATGATATCCTGATGTACGTGACTTTTGATGTAGGTTGGCAGGCGATATTCCGGCCACTTCCAGTCAATCATCGTTTGCGAATACAACTCCTGCTTGCGGGATGGAGTCGGGAACCCGGTGCAATTTACTCCGTTAACCTGAACACCGATTGACTTGCCATTTTTCGTTATAAGACCGGTCTCCTGCTTTACGGATGATCCTTGCAGATCTGCCACCGACAAGGTCCTTTCATTGACCTTGTAGACGTTGGTTTCAACCTCGAAGGCTCCATACTTCTGCATATATCCCAATGCTGTAAGGCCCTCTTTGGCCGCCTTTTCCGGCAACCCCGGGACACGCTCGAAAATATAGCGGTAATACTCCTCAATAGTGATCTTTTCACCGGGACGGTAGGGCGACATGCAATACTGCTTTATGCCGAGGCTTCCATCCGGATCAATCCGCCAGGTAAGCTCGATCCAGAACTCATCCTCTTCCCATACTTCGCCAACATTAGCCTGCCAGGTATAGTCAACCGGTTTGCCCATTTTTGCGTGGGCAACACGAAGAACCGGCTGCCGGAAAGCAATCCACTTTCCGGCATGGGTTTCATAACTGAGCAGGTCATGCCGCTCTGCAGAGTGGCCCATCGGCAGGACGTAGTCAGCAAAATAGGCTGTTTCACTCCAGGTTGGAGTCAGCGCCGCATGAAGACCGATTTTCGATTCATCCTCCAGCGCCTCGATCCATGAAAAACCGTCAGGATAGGTCCAGACCGGATTAAAGACTCTGGTAAAATAGACCTCGAGCTTGCCACGCCCCTCCTTAAGAAAATGGGGCAGCAAAAAGCTCAGCTCAAAGTGAGCAAGAGGATACTCATCAGGCAACTGGAGTGTGTTCCAGAAAGTCTGTGGTTTCGGCTTGGCATGAACATCGGGGTGAAACTTGTTCCATGCGCTTGGCGACGTTCCGCCCGGCGTGCCAACACTCCCCGTCAAAACATTCAGGAAATGGAGGGTGCGAGACACTGCCCAGCCGCCAAGATTACCGCTGCTTGCGCTGCGCCATACATGCGTAGCAAACTGCGTACCAGCCTCACCTATTTTTCGGGCAACCTCAACAATCATGGCCGCCTTGACGCCACTCTCTTTTTCAGCATACTCCGGAGTGTAGGCACTGTACTCTTTTTTCAGAGCCTCAATGAAATTTTCAAAGGTTACCGGAGTCCCCCTGTAATCCTGCTGCAGGTACTCCTTCCAGTTTACCCAGTTTTCAAGGTAGTCGCGGTTGTAGATCCCTTCATCGAGAATAACCTTTGCCATGGCAAGCAAAATCGCAGGCTCACTGCCGGGAAAACTCGGCATCCAGTAGTCCGACATGCTCGCGGTGTTTGAAAGACGAGGATCAAGCACCGCAAGTTTGGCACCCTTCATTCTGGCTTCAACAATGCGCTGGGCATGAGGGTTGAAATAGTGCCCCGACTCAAGATGGGCACTGACCAAAAGCATAAATTTGGCATTGGTATAGTCGGGTGACGGGCGATCGAGCCCCTCCCATATCGCGTAACCAAAGCGCGCTCCTGATGAACAAACATTGGTGTGGCTGTTATGGCCATCTACATTCCACGCCCTGAGCACCCATTCCATGAACCCTTCATGGCCGGGGCGTCCTACATGGTAAGATATTTCGTTGTTGCGGCCCTCCTGTATAGCCTTGCGCATTCTCCCGGCAATGTCATCCAGCACGCTGTCCCAGCTTACCCGATCCCACTTGCCACCGCCTCTTTTGCCCGATCGCTTCATCGGATAAAGCACTCGGTCAGTATCTTCAATCTGGTTGAGAGTTGCAGGCCCTTTTGCACAGTTTCTGCCTCGGCTTGCCGGATGGTACGGATTGCCGACCAGCTTGCGCATCGTCATGGTCTCTTTGTCAACATAAGCAAGAAGTCCGCAACCTGCCTCACAGTTAAAACAGGCTGTCGGAATCAGCATATACTCTTTAGCCTTGCGTTCAGGCCAGCTTTTGGAATCGTATTCCACCCAGTTATCCCACTGATCGGGAGGTGGACAGTTTACTTGGGTACCATCGGAGGTAGCACTTTTTGCGCCACGATCATCCCCCTCAGCATGAAGATCAGCAATGAGATGCAGCTTCTCTGCTATCGTTTCAATAACCGTTGGTTTATGGGTATAACTCATAGTTTCTCCAGCACTTGTTTAACTTAACGGAACGGTTTGCGGTGCATGAATCCAGGCCTTTTCTGTGTAGAATACACCACAAAGTCCAAAAATGGCGGCTCCGGCAAGCATCACAGGAGAGGAAACAGCAAGACACAACAAAAGGGGAAGAACATTCCCCAGTATGAAACTGCCATACCAGAACGTTTTTTTCAGTGAGCCGTGCAGGATAACTTCCGCAGCACGTTCTGCAGACTTTGAGGGATGCTTGCCAAAAAGTTCAAGAAGCATGACCAGGATATGGAGAACAAAACCGCCCGCAAGAGCTGGCCGGAGCGTTTCGGAAAGCTCTGGAGCACTGGAGGTCAAAACACCAAGCACAAGCATGGCAGATCCGCCAGCAAGCAACGAATTCAGGAACATGTGTAACAGAAGCATGGGACTTTGCCAGAAATCTCTCCCTTTGGCAGATCCAAACAAAAATGCCGTATAGGTCGCCGTTAACAGCGCAAAGAGCGCACCACACCACAGCGATATGGTTTCGAGAAGAGGTAATTGCAGATATTTAGCAGCTCCCCATAAGGCAAGAAATGCGCCAAATCCGGCAATCGTCAAACCGCCCTTTACCAGCCATGAACCAAATTGAGGACGAAGCATCACCGAGGAAAAACGCTCGGGACGATCAAGATCTTTGACAAGAAATCCTCCCGTAAGGGCAAGAAAAAGAAGCGACGTCGCCCATACAGCCCATTGCAATGCATCTGATAAGGGGTATATCCGCAAGGTCTGCAGTACAAACATCAGAAGAAATAATCCTGAGGCAACCGCCTTTGTCCAGACATAGGCAGGTACCTCCCAGCCCCAGACAACTCCCTTGGCAGGGATATCATATACTTTTCTGGCCTTTGGCTTTCCATCAACACCAGCAGCAGGGAGAGATTTTCGGGCAGGTTTCACAAACTCTTTGCCGGCAAAATGGCCAACACCACGAGACTGCTCACTCCAGAGATATCCGTTAACTTCGGAAACCTCCAGCGGATCAAGCGAAGCGCCATCTCCATTGATATAATAAAGCTTGGGTGAAGTACCTTTTTCCGGCTTTCGAACCATAGTCTGCTCTTTTGCAACAAGAATGGCCACCTCACTCTTCGGATCATCAAGATCCCCGGCAATAATGGCCTGCTGTGGACAAATTGCAACACAGGCGGGCTTGAGGCCAACCTCTTTTCTGTGAGCACAATAATTACATTTTGCGGAGGTGTGTGTCTCGGGGTCCATGTAGAGCGCCCCGTAAGGACATGCCTGAGAGCAGGCTTTGCAGCCAATACAGCGCCGCTGGTCAAAATCGACAATGCCGTCATCCCGACGGTGCAGAGCCTCAACAGGGCAAATATCAACACATGGAGGTTCAGCGCAATGGTTGCAGCGAAGAACGGTAAAATATCGTCTGCTGTCGGGAAAGGTCCCTTTTTCAACATACTTCACCCAGGTACGGTTGACTCCGAGAGGCACCTGGTTTTCGGATTTACATGCTACCGTACATGCATGACATCCGATACATTTTCGGGCATCAATAACAAAGCCGTAATTCATGGACTGGTTTGCTCTAAATATTATAATACTGCTGCCGTTTTATACGCTCGTCACTCCTGCGCTCAGGCTGAACATGACCGATGCGTGACGGTTCTTACTTGACACAGTTCCGGAACCAGACGAAGAATCCTGCAAAAGCGCCAATCAATTTACTATATTGTTATATAATTGACGAGTGTTATTTTAAGAAAAGATCCTTCCACTTCAAAAAGAAATAATTATAAAAGCGACTGGGCTGTCATTCTCTCGTTTTCTGGCAATTCTACAATGACCTACAGTGCATGCGTATAGTTCAGTGACCAGTTTATCTGGCCGTGAGTGATAACCATACCGTCCGTATTCGTTGCGGATACCTTTGGTACGATTGCGAGAGCAGCAGCAACGGTCGATTTTTCAGTCATCCTGTATGAATAGAACGGCCAATAAAACTATATAACCGCAAGGGAATATAGTTTTATTGGCCGTTCTTTCAATGGCAATTGAAGGGATAAAGCGAAATAATCAGCCGCAACATCTCTCAAGCAGAAGCCTTATACAATTCATCCCACATGCTTGCCAGCCATAACGAGGGTTGGAGGAGCACCAAGATGGCGTCCTGCAAGCAGGACATTCCAGTAGAGCATTTCAAATCCAAGTTTTCCATACCAGTTCATTTTTGTCTCCTGGAGAAGTGTAAATGGGCCAATTTTGGGAACCGGGAACTTGCCTGGCAATGGCTCTATCCTGTAGTTAAAGTCGATCAGCGAAGAGGTCCCTTTGGAATAGACAATAAAACAGGTCGAGTGGCCATCATAGATCTCCTCCGGCTTGACTCCATGTATTTCAGCCATAATATTGAAAACAACCACATCAGCCTCATAATGTGCAACCGAGCCCGCCTTTGAAGTCGGAACGTTGGTGGCATCACCGATCACATAGACTCTGTCATGCTTCAATGCTTTGAGCGTGTTTTGATGAGTTGGAACATAACCGATACCGTCATCCATACCTGAATTGCTGATCACTTTATCACCAATCGTGGTTGGCACAATGACCAGTGTATCATAAGATATTTTATCGCCTTGTATAGACTCGATATACTTCTCCTTGCCATTCACTGCATTAAGTTCGTAACCGGTGGTGATTTTAATGTTTTTGCTTTTGGCTGACTCCGTGAAGACCGCTGAAGCCTTGGGTTTCGTGAACGCGCCAGACAACGGCGTCACCAGCTCTATCTCTGTCTTGTTTCTGATACCTTTTTTTCTGCAGAACCAGTCTGCCATAAAGACAAATTCAATGGGGGCCACCGGGCACTTGAAAGGGAGTTCAGCAATATTCAGCACCAGTTTCCCTCCATCAAACTCTTTCATTCTCTGACGCAGCGTTTCAGCAGCAGGAATGGTATAAAACGAAAAAGCATTCTTGCCCCAGGCATCCATAAGACCGTCATTTTCCTCAGGAGCAATGTTACATCCTGTGCTTATTACCAGAAAATCATAAGAAAAAGAGTGGTTTTTGGTCTTTACTTCCTTTTTATCAGGATCAATATGAGTGATTTCGTCGATCACAAAATCGATACCGGGAAGAATATATTTTTTCCTTGACCGTACCAGAGTATTCGCCTTTTGAAGCCCAAAAGGAACAAAAAGCATTCCCGGTTGATAAATATGCTGATCATCGCGATCGATGACCGTGATCTCCCAGTCTTCCGGCAAATGTCTCCTCAGGTTATTGGAAACGATCGTTCCGCCCGTACCTGCACCTAATACGACTATTTTTTTTGACATTATACTGGACTCCTTTTTAGGAATGAGTTATAAACGATGAAGTGAAAAGAAAAAAAAGAAACTTCATGACAACGCAAGAGTGTAGTAACTGACAGTATGGTGCTGACAATTATTCTCAGAATCACTCTGCTGATATTTCAGAAAGATGTAGACTGATCTGGCGGAAGACTCGAATATCTGGTATTGCGCACAACTACATAAAAGGGCCAAGCACAGGGTCGTACCCACAAAAGAATCCCTGTATCTCTGTATGCTTTTACAATTGTTAAAATATATAGAAGTTCATGATAAAATACAAATAATACTCTTTGCCTGAACTCTACAAGGTATGCTTTGCGCTACATATCAAGGTTCATTAGAGGATGACATTATGAATCTTGCTGAGCAAGCCAATTATTTTGCAGCAATTACCCAACGCCTTGCCAATAGATTCAAGATGCTTTTTTCCTTTTTTCAGCTCTTCTGTGGCAGACACAATGTCAAGCCGGACTAATAACCAGGAGTGGTTCCAAAATACCTGGGCCTGCTTGTTTTTTTCCTCAAAAATCTCTTTCAGCCTGTATTTCGGCCATACAGACTCATCAGGCAACTGTCCACCTTCAAAAGCCGGTAACTGCTCAGGCCATTGCACTTCCGGCCAGATATCTTTCAATAAATCCATCATCCCGTCGTCCAGAACATCTATCCTTTCTGCCTGATCAAGCACAACAGCGAACTGCTGAATCAATTCCTCCCTTGATTCAGGGCCCCTCTGCAGCAAAAGAAGATATGCCTCCAGACACTCTTTGATTGCTGGCCGATCAATTGCTTCGTATCGCCCGTATGCCTGCTTAACCTTCTCCAGTGTGACCTGCATGTCTCGATACTGTTCACGAAATGCCGTTTTTTCTACCGGTTTCATGGACGAAGTTGTCAGAAGCTCCTCCAGAACAGACGCTGAAAAGCTTATGGCAAAAGCTGACAATTCTCGCAAGGGGGCGTTGCTCATCTGTTCCATGGTCATCTCCTATTTCGAAGTCATGTTCGTAAACAACTCTCTGAACTTACGGCCACTGGTTTTTACGGCAATGATGGCTTTTTTGTCATCCCCTTCAGTTGTAGAGCCCAGTATATCCTTCTGCCGGAGAGTTACCCAGAGTTCTTTATCGGACAACGAGAGGCTCGGTGCCGAAATCGCATCCTGATAGGTTTGCTGGATAAGCAGCGCCGCCTTTGCATTTCGGATTAGTCTCGTCTGAGCATCAATCTCCCTGCTGATGGTGATGAGCAGCCCATCCAGAATATCAAGGGCACTAAGGATGCTCTGTTTTCTGCTGGTCAGCTCTTTTCGGAGCGCTCTTTCTGTGATGTGCGTCACAATAAAAGGGGCAACTGACTGCGGCACAGAAAAGGAGCTGCGATTTTGATATCTCATGGCATCATCAAGTTTCGCAATGATCTCGCTGGTTTTGGCTCCTATATCAACCGGGGCGGTTGATGCTGCCAGCTCCTGCAAGGCGATGAAATAGTTCTGAAGAGAGATCGCCACATCTTTTGTCTGGCGATTGTTTTCAATGCCACCGAGGTCTGATTGATTGGCTTGCTTGAGCAAGCCCTGCAGGGCAGTTGTCAACTCGTCGCCTTTGTACTTTCGTGGCAACTCATTTCGCTTCTGAAGCAGGGTATAAGAGGATGATTCCACTCCGACGGCGCTGGCCCTGTCCACCAGAGCTGCAACCGCACCAGTATAAGCAGCCCCATCACGGGCAAGCGTAACATACTGTTGCGAACTGGCGCAACCACTCAGGAGAACAAAAAACAATAAAAACCAGAACGCAGAGAATCTCAATGATTGTTTCATAGCCATTATGATAAGTTTCTTACTATAAACATACAAAAAATCTGCTGCGCTTCCACTTGTTTTATAGAATAGGGACCGAATTTACGGATAGGCTCGATAGAAATGCTTATAACAAAAAAGCCCCGTGGGTTGGATACACGGGGCTTGATGTTGCAAAATTAACTCGCAATCTTGTGTGCTTGTCTCTTTCGAAAAAAAATTCTCAGGCTTCGGCGCCTTCGGCTTCTACTTCGAAATGAACCTTTACAGATATATCCATAAAGATTTTTGCGTCGGCTTCGTATTTGCCGAGCGACTTGATCGGGGCTTCAATGGTAATCTTCCTGCGATCAATGTCGATCCCCTGAGCTTTCAGGGCGTCGGCGATATCGGCTGAAGTAACTGTTCCAAAGAGTTTGCCTGATTCACCTGCTTTGGCATATACTTTCAGTGACAGTTGCTCAATTTTCTGAGCGTGTTCACGAGCACTCTTGCGTTGCAACTCGACCTTTTTAGCCTGCTGTTTTTTTTCTGTTTCAAGAGCTTTAAGCGTTCCCTCGGTAGCTCTTATAGCCATACCCTGCGGAATCAGGAAATTGTTTGCATAACCGTTTTTTACGGCCACAACTTCACCTGCATCGCCAAGGGTAGCCACATCTTTTCTTAAAATGACTTTCACTGCTTAGCTTCCTTGTTTCAATAGATTGCAAAATTGGTTATTTGTATTCGTCGACAACATAAGGAATAACTGCCAGGAAGCGTGCCCATTTTACTGAATGGGTAAGAAGGTTCTGTTCCTTGGCGGAAAGTCCGGTGATGCGACGGGGAATGATTTTTCCCTGATCGTTAATAAATCTCTTGAGTTTGCGTTCGTCCCTGTAATCGAAAAAAACTACCTGATTCTTCGATACTTTCTTTTTGGACGCAAGGGCATTGCTCAACGACTTGTTACCCTGTGCTTTGTAACCCTGTGATTGTGTGAATTTTTGTTTCATAAGTTCATTACAAAATTTTGCTTACCCGGCCCTCTCAATCGGAAGAAAGGTATTTGTATTCGTAAATGTGACCAGGATCATCTTCTTGATGGTTATCTTGACTATCATCGTCAATAAAGCCCTCTTCATCTTCCTCACCGTTCTTGTGCCTCTTGTTGAGAAACTGGATTCTTCTGGCCTTTATTTCAACAACCGTTCTGGATGATCCATCCTGCGCTTTCCATGTCCGGCTCTGTAATTCACCGTCAACAAGGACTGCTGAACTTTTCTTCAAGTTGTCGCGGCAGCTTTCAGCAAGCTTGTTCCAGGCAACAATACCAACATAGCAAACATCTTCCTGCCATTGATGATTGCTGTCCCTGAATCGTCTGTTACATGCAATCGAAAAATTAACAACCGGCGTTCCACCTGAATTAGTTTGCCTGAAAACAGGATCTTTGGTAAGATTTCCAGCAATGACGACACTGTTTATCTCTGGCATTTTTAATTCAGCCATAACATCTGCTCTGTTTTATTCTTCAATAGGAATCACTTTTCAGCTTGCGTTCAAACGAACCCTGGCAATTATTTGGCAACGGTATCGTTAGCTGCAGCTTCAGCAAGAGCATTGTCTTCTGGACTGCCTATGACAACACTGTATTTCTCAACCCTTTTACGCATTTCAAGGAGAGCACCGGTAAGGTGAATAATCAGGTAACGCAACAGTTCTTCCTCATAACGAAGCACTTTTTCGATCTCCGCAATAACGGCTGTAGCGGCAGTAAATTCGATGTGAGCGTAGTAGCCAATGGTTTTCTTTTTAATTGGATAGGCTGTTTTACGCCTGCCAATTTCGAGAACACTGCTGATACTGCCGCCTTTTTCGGTGATAACCCTTTGCACCATCGCCATTGCCGCAGTAATGACTTCGTCCTGAAGTCCTCCGTCAATGATGAGCGTGCATTCATAAAGTTTGTTTGTTTCCATAGCGCAAATTGCTGATAACGTTAGTACTCCTCAGTTGCTTGCAATATGGCGAGGGTCCGGCATTGCGCAGACCAGCCCCACGGCTTCAAGGTTTCCCTGTGAACACCATCTTGCAAATTTGAACCTTAAAGGTAATCTATTTGCTCCAATATTCCAACCATGAGGAATAATCCAGGGAAGAAGGGTTTCTTGTAGCCTTATACGCGTTTGTTGTGATTTTACCGGGTACTTTTGAAATGATCAAGAATATGCTCCGCAATAAGAGCAATCGATAGATCGTTCATACATCGAAAGTGGCCTTTCGGGCAATGATCCCTGCCGATATGAGAGCAGGGTCTGCAAGAAAGTCCTTCGACCTGAAACAGATCGAAGGGCACATGATAGGGAAGAAATCCAAATGCTGAGGATGAAGAACCGAAGAGCACAAAAAGCTTTTTACCGAACGCCGAGGCTATGTGCATCAGCCCGGTATCGTTGCACAGCACGGCATCAGAGCGCTCAAGAATCGCTGCGGTCTGCATGAGCGAGCAGCTTCCGGCAAGGTTGAGCACCATTGGTTGGAACGCAGCAGGCAAGGCGTCCATAATTTCCGATGCCTGCGGAGCATCCTCTTTTCCTCCAAGAAGAAGAACCTGTAGCTGCGTTTCTCTGAGCAGATGGGTGAGCAG
>CAJAAV010000103.1 GCA_903937835.1 uncultured Chlorobiaceae bacterium
ATGGCGGGAGTCGAACCCGCGTCCAAAACATTGCTTGATAAAGCTACCACACTCATCTCAGGTGTTTAGTGTTTCGCGAATCGTTGCTACACCTGTAAAGTCCGATTCACTATCCCTCTTTGTGTCACCCGTCTGTCTTTTCAGGCAAAAACAGAGGGGGCTTACTTGCGCGAACCGAAGCTCAAGCGCGGGTTATGCCATCCATTGGCTTCAGAGTAAGCGCCTCCCCCAACGGACGATGGCTGATTAATTAACTTGTGCTAATCAGGCAGCCATTGCATACGAATAATCGTCTGCATATAATGTTGCATAGACTTCTTTAACGAGTCCATCCATGCTGAAACTCGGAGTGCAACTCCATCTTGCATCTACCCTGTCGAAAGCCTGTCATCCCCATGATATCAAAGAACAATGCTCTATATATGCTTTTTCATTGAATAGATCAACAATAATCCAAGTGGATTCGAGGTTTTCTGTTGATTTATTACTCTATTTCAACAACGCGCTGCCAATATTCCGCCCCTGCGGGGCTTGAAAATGCTCAGTTCAGCCCCGGCAATTCCGGAGAGTTGGCTACAAGCTGGTATTCGCCTCCCTTTGAACGCACCGACCGACTCCACATCCTCTCATAGGCGTCACTGAAGACTATATTTCTTGATGCTTCAGCGGTATACCATGCTCCTTGTTCAAACTCCGCTTCAAGCTGTCCGGCGCTCCAGCCGGCATAACCAAGGAAAAAGCGAATTTCCGAGGGGAGCATAACACCGGTATTGAGCAGATAACTCAACTCATTTTTGTCTCCGCCCCAGAACAATCCGGGAAAAATCTCTATTGAGTCATCAATGAGATCCCCTCTTGAATGAAGAAAATGAACGGTATCAACCTGCACGGGTCCACCCTGATGCAGACGCTCTTCGACCTCTTCAAAACCAGCCAGAGCCTCACAAACCTTGAATTTCCCAGGACGATTCAGAATAAAACCAAGGGATCCGCGCTCATTATGCTCACACATAATCAAAACAGTTCGCTTGAAATTAGACTCAAGCATATTGGCCGAAGAAAGCATAAGCTTTCCTGCTTTCAGCTTCTCAAATTCGTTTACCATTATCTTCTCTCAGGTTTTTTGCTGCAAATAATCGAGCAACTCCTCCGCATGTTTTTCAGGGCTGACTTTCGGCCATACATGTTCAACCACGCCCTGCTCATCAATAAGATAGGTCACCCGACTCGTTCCCATATACTCTCGACCCATAAATTTTTTCATTCCCCACACGCCATAAGCCTCAACGATACTTTTGTCAGGATCGGAAACAAGCCTGAAGGGAAGGTTATACTTCTCTGCAAACTTTTTATGCTTGCGTTCATCATCAACACTGACGCCAAGAACCTCAACGCCCACTTTGTTAAATTTAGGGAAAATATCACGAAAAGCACAAGCTTCCTTTGTGCATCCCGGTGTGTCATCTTTCGGATAAAAATAGAGCACCACCCTGCGTCCACGGTACTCCTGAAGGGTCACCGGCTTCCCATCCTGATCGTTTGCGGATATGGGAGGGGCAGGAACACCCGCTTTCAGAATTGCTGTTTGCATGAATAAAACTTATTCTGTTTATAAGCACATTCTCTGTTGGATCGTTTTCTCTCTTTTAAATCAATTACCACAACAAAAAGTTTCTTGATGCGTAACCCATGAAACCTTTTTTATTTTGCCCTCTCTGCACGAATAAGCTTGAGAAGGCCATTATTGATGGACGTGATCGAATGTTCTGCCCCTCATGTTCATGGGTGCATTATATCAACCCGCTTCCTGTAGCGTTAGCCTATACCGTAAACAAAAACAACGAACTTCTTGTGATACGGCGGGCTCATGAACCAGCGCTCAATGAATGGGCTTTGCCTGGCGGATTTCTTGAAGCCGGTGAAGAACCCTATGAAGGATGTCTGCGAGAACTTATGGAAGAGACATCGCTGAACGGCAAAATCGACAGCCTTATAGGTATCTATCACAGGGAGGTCGAGATGTATGGATCGCTCCTGGTCGTGGCCTACAAGGTAGTGGTTGACGATGACACCATAACGATTAACCATGAACTGTTCGATGCAGGTTTTTATCCGCACCACCTGATTCCCGATGTACGGATACCTCTGCACCTCCAGATTATCAAAGATGCCGCCCTGCTCATGCCGCTTCAGAGTTAAGTATACCCATCAATTTTACAGGTATACGCAGAATTTCAATTATATTTTCGAGTTATTAATTGTCTTCTGTTAAAACCACCAAAAAAAAAGAATCTTTACCAATGAACCCACTGAAACTATTATCAGGAGGAGTGACTTTGCTTGCCGTCATGCAGCTCATTCCCTATGGCAAAAATCACGACAATCCTTCTGCCACCGGTAAACCAAAGTGGGACTCTCCTCGAACCAGCGAACTTTTTAACCGTGCCTGCAAGGATTGTCATTCCAACGAGACTGTCTGGCCATGGTACAGTTCTATTGCTCCTGTATCGTGGCTGACTCAGGTTGATGTCTCTTTTGGACGAGGCGCATTCAATGTCTCTGAGTGGGGACGAGAGGGAAAAAATGAAGGTGAAAAAGCCGCTGGTGAAGTGCGAGAAGGTAAAATGCCTCCATTTATCTACCTCCCGGCTCACCCTGAGGCTAAACTGAATGCTGCAGAGAAACAGGAACTTGTCAGTGGGCTGGTCGCAACGTTTGGAGAAAAAAAGGGTTCCGAAAAGGATAAAGATTAAAATAATCACAAGAAAGTCCTGCAATTGAGGGGATGCCCTGTGGTAACTGTATGGCAATTGTTTGAGCAATTATTGCGTTATGAGCCCTTTGAGTTTTCCAAAACACGTCATGTTATCCAGACAGAACTACTCTCTTCATCTGGGGCTGTTTTTGCTGACAGTGTTTACGACACTTTGGGCAGGAACATTCTGGGGCGGACACCCGGCAACGTTCGCCTCTGTGCCTCTTTTCATCAACTCCCTTGCCACAGGAACATCCTACTCGGCTTCCCTGCTCTTCTTTTTAACTGTTCATGAGTTTGGCCACTTTTTTGCATCGTTGCGCCATCGTGTTCGGGCAACTCTTCCCTATTATATTCCTCTCCCGCCACTGCCGTTCTTTCTCAGCCTGGGAACAATGGGGGCTGTGATAAAGGTCAAAGAGAGGATACCTGAAACAAACGCCCTTTTCGATATTGGTATATGGGGACCAATGAGCGGTTTTGCCGTATGCGTCGGGCTTCTGGTATTCGGTTTTTTGAATCTTCCTCCTGCTGACTTTATTTATACTATCCATCCTGAATACCTCACACAGGGAGGTTTGCAGACACCTGTACCAAGGGGCACCCTCATCCTTGGCAAGAATCTCCTCTGGATAGGTCTTGAATATGTTCTTGCGCCGAAAAACCTCCCGCCAATGACCGAAATGTATCACTATCCATTTCTTTTTACCGGCTGGCTGGGCTCACTGATAACTGCGCTGAACCTGCTTCCTGTTGGTCAGCTTGATGGCGGTCATATCACTTATGCAATGTTCGGCAGGAAAGGACATGCAAAAGCGGCCAGGGTATTTCTGCTGTTTATTGTGCTTCTGGGATTTCCCGCCTCGCTGGAGCTGCTCCTTTCTTTGCTCAAACCAGATGCGGTGTCACTTATCCCGCCGGTGATGCTGCAATGGTCGTGGTCCGGCTGGATTCTGTGGGCATTCATTCTTTCACGACTTATCAGGATAAACCATCCGCCCACAATACATGACCACGATTTGAATAGTCAAAGAAAAGTTTATGGATGGGCCGCCATTGCTGTGTTTTGTGTGACGTTCACTCCGGTACCCTTCGGAATAACCTGATGAGAGAACCCCGCTTTATAGTGAATTGTACCGACAGAGTGCTTGATCTCTGCGAAGGGCCGAAAATCATGGGCATTCTGAATACGACGCCTGATTCGTTTTATGACGGCGGGGTACTCCAGGGGCAGGCAAACGGTGTCGATCTTGACCAGGCTCTCGATTATGCGCTTGCGATGATTGGTGACGGCGCATCGATTATCGATATTGGCGGTGAATCCTCACGGCCGGGTGCTGATAAAATTTCATCGATCGAAGAGATCAAGCGTACTGCGCCGCTGATTGCTCTTTTGCGCAGAAAAAGCGATGTCCTTATTTCAATTGATACCTGGAAGGCGGATGTTGCCGAACAGGCCTTGCGAGCCGGAGCAAATATTGTCAATGATATTTCCGGGTTTACCTTTGATTCTCATCTTCCCTCCATCTGCCGCAAGTTTAAGGCAGCAGTTATCTTGATGCATACGACAGTAAAACCGGAGTTGATGCAGTGGAGCACAGGAACAAAGCCTGGAGATGGAGATATCTTGTCAAGGGTCAGCAGCTTTCTGGCAGACTCCATAGCCCGGGCTGAAGGGCATTCGATCGACAACATTATTATTGATCCGGGTTTTGGGTTTGGTAAAAGTGTTGAAGAGAATTTCCGGCTTTTGGCACAGCTTAATTCATTACACCGTCTCGGCAGGCCGATTCTGGCGGGTTTATCGAGAAAATCGTTTCTTGGTCACGCTATTACGGCTCCCGGTAAAGAAACGGTACCTCCTGCCGAGAGGCTCGCAGCCACTATCGCGGGTAACACCATAGCGTTGATGCATGGTGCGAATATTCTGCGGGTGCACGATGTTCAGGCGGCTTTACAAAGTATACGTGTGGTTGAGGCAGTGAAGGAGTAGCAAGTGTTGTAAGTCTCCCCTGATTTTTTTGTTAAATTCGTTTTTCATGCCTGAATCGAGACAGCCAAACCCGGACCGTTCAGATGTATCTTTCGAAAATTGAGCTTTTTGGATTCAAGAGCTTTGCGCATAAAGTCAGAATAAAATTTGACAAGGGTCTGACGGCAATCGTTGGCCCGAACGGATGCGGCAAAACCAACGTTGTTGACGCCATGCGTTGGGTGCTTGGTGAGCAGAGATCCTCCCTGCTTCGATCAGCAAAAATGGAGAACATCATTTTTAATGGGTCGAAAAACCTGAAGCCTCTCAGTTTTACCGAAGTTTCCCTGACAATCGAAAATACACGAAATGTCCTGCCGGTCGAATATACCGAAGTTACTGTTACCCGACGTCTTTACCGGAACGGGGAGAGCGAGTTCCTGTTAAACCAGGTGCCCTGCCGCCTGAAGGATATTCTTGACCTGTTCACCGATACCGGGATGGGCAGTGATGCCTATTCGGTCATTGAGCTGAAAATGATTGAGGAGATTATCAGCAACAAAAGCGAGGAGCGGCTGAAGCTGTTTGAGGAGGCAGCAGGAATAACTCGTTATAAACAGAGACGGAAACAAACCTTCAAGTTGCTTGAAAGTACTTCACTCGATCTTTGTCGAGTCGATGATGTGCTGGCAGAGGTTGAAAAAAAGGTGAAAAACCTGAAGCTGCAGGTAAGAAAATCGGAAAAGCTGAGGGAGCTGAAAAAGAGAATTCGTGAGATTGATCTTGCCATCTCCTGGCTTGCCATGGAGGAGTTTCTTGAGAAACTTGAACCGATGCAGCGCAGCATCCGCGAAGAGGAATTACTGAATCTTGAGTGTGCTGCAAAAATCGCCACTATGGACAGCGTCGCCCAGGAAACAGAGCTGATGCTGCTCCGGCAGGAGACAACCCTTTCTGAAACCAGGAAAAAGCTTCATGAAGGCAATCAGCAAATTTACGCTCTTGAAAAACAGCTCTTGCAACATGAAGAGCATCAGAAGAACCTCGCGGCAGACATCGCCAGAATCAGGGCAATCACCAGCAAAAAAGAGCAGAGAATCCATGAACAGGAGTTGCTCGAACACGAACTGCTGCAACGCAAGGCACCTTGCCAGGCAAGGTGCGACAAACTGCATGAGGCTTTTCAAATCCTGGCTGCTGAACACGACCAGCTCAATACCACGCTTGTTCAACAGCGAAATGAGCTGACACGGGAACGAAAGCTCAGCATGGAAGAACTGGGTATCGCCAACCAGCTTTCGTTGACAATGCAGAGCCTCGAATCGAAAAAAGAGTATCTTCGAACGGCTGTTGAACGACTTGAAACAAAAAAACTGGCCATTCACGAAAAGCTGCATGCCTCACGTATGACCGAAGATGAACTCTCGGAAGAGCTCAACCGCAAAACAGCACTGATCACTGAAGCAAGAAACCGGGAACGAGTGTTACTGGAACGTCAGGAAGGGTTAAACCGCCAACTTGAGGAAAAGAAAGAGTCACTCCTTCTGCAGCGCTCAAGTCGGGATAAGGTAAATAACCGGATTCTTCTTGCCAATTCAGTGCTCGACGGCTTTGAGGGAATGCCCGAAGGGATCGCTTTCCTGGAACAACAAAAAAAAGGAACCCAGGGGCTGGGATGCCTGTCGGACCTTGTGTCACTTGAGAGCTCTTACAGGAAAGCGGTGAATGCCGCGCTTGGCGACAGTATGAGCTATTATGTCTGCCAGTCACTCAATGAGGCCAAGGATGGCATCACCAATCTCACGCACTCCAATAAGGGAAAAATTCATTTTCTGGTGCTCGATCTTGTCGCCGAAACCACTGAACGTGTGTACCCGGAGATCAGCGGCGCGACAAAAACTCTTGCAGTCCTTGAGTATCCCCGGGAACTTCATAACGCGCTTCTGCTGATACTCGGAAAAAGCTATATCGTGCAGGATCTTGGAGTAGCCGAAATACTTGCCCTGCGTTATCCGGACAGCTCTTTTGTCACTCTTGCAGGAGAAAGATTCTCCGGTATGGGCTTGCTTTTCGGCGGAAGCTCAAAAAGCAGTGAAGGGTTGCGTCTGGGGAAAAAAGCTGAACGTGACGGACTGCAGAAGGAGCTTGCGTCACTGGAAAAGAGCATCAGGGTGGAGGAGGAGGCACTTCTTCAACTGCGCAATGAACTCGCCTCAATGAAAACAGGAGGGCAACGCAGGGAAATTGAGCTGCTTGCGGCAGAACTGGGAGCACTTGAGAAAAGGTCAGCACGAATGGATGCGGAAAAGAGTGGCATGGGAGCGGAGATAACGCAGGCTGGAGAGGAGATTGCGACATTGCTCATCCAGAAAGAGAGCTGCAAAACTGAACTCAACAAGCTTCTGCCGGCAATCAGCAGCAGTGTATCAAAAGCCTCGATTTTCGGTAAAAAAATTCAGACGTTGCAGGAAAACCTTACCACCCTTGAAACCCGCCACCATCAGTCAGGCCGCGACGTGCAGTCCCGTCAAAGCCTCTATAAGGACGCTCTTCTCGATCTTGAAAAGCTCAACATCAGCCTTGCTGCCTGTACTGAAAACCAGGTTTTGCTCCATGAAGAGATTAAAAGACTGAACACTGAGGGTGTCGTTGCCGAAAAAAAGCAAGGCATGGGCCAGGAGAGTTCTGCTCGAATGAAAAAAGAGCTTGACGAACTGCTCATTGCTGCTGCAGTGGAACAGAAAAGGGTCAATGAAGTTGAATCAGAGTACAGGGAGCGCCAGGCAAAGCATCACGAAACCCTGGCATTGCTCAGGGATCTCCGGCGGAAACATGAGGTCAGCCAGCAGCTCCTCTCGGCACTTACTCGTGAACGGATACAACTTGAGCAGGCGCTTGACCATCTTTTGACAGAAACCCGGGTAAAACACAACAGTGACCTTGCCTCAATGCCGGACCCAGTTCTTGAACCTTCATTTAACAGGAATGCAGCACAGCAACAGCTTGAGATACTTGCAAAACAGCGAGAACAGTTTGGTGCGGTCAATGAACTTGCTCTGGATGAATATGAGCAAGAAAAAAAGCGATTCGACTTTATTGCTGAACAGAAAGAGGATCTGCTCAGCGCCGCGCGACAGTTGCGCTCGACCATTGAGGAGATCAACAAAACCGCCCTGGAAAAATTTGAGACAACCTTTCGTGAAGTCCGAAAAAACTTCATCGGTATTTTCAGGGAGCTCTTTGATCCCGAGGATGAGGTGGATCTGCTGATTCATGCCAGCGACGATCCGCTTGATGCCCATATTGAAATCATTGCAAAACCGAGAGGAAAAAAGCCGCTCTCCATAGAACAGTTGAGCGGAGGTGAAAAGGCGCTGACTGCTCTTTCGCTCCTCTTTGCCATTTATCTGGTGAAGCCAAGCCCTTTCTGCATTCTCGATGAAGTCGACGCCCCCCTGGATGATGCCAACGTTACCCGTTTTATTAAACTTCTGAAAAAATTTGAGAATAACACCCAATTCATTATTGTTACGCACAACAAAAAAACCATGGCTTCTTGCCATGCATTGTACGGGGTCACCATGGAAGATGAAGGAGTATCAAAATTGATACCCGTACGAATAGAAAAAATAAGACTTTGAGAGGTCTCAGAAAGACAGTATGCTAAAGAAACTTGTGTTATTTGACATAGACGGAACGTTGCTTTCGATGAACACGGTCAACCGCACTATCCTTGCTGATGCCCTGAAAGAGGTGTACGGCACTGAAGGAAGTACAGGCACCCACAATTTTGCCGGAAAGATGGACAGAAGCATTATCTACGAAGTGCTGCAGAATGCGGGACTCAGTGAGCGTGAAATTGCCGAAAAATTTGACCGGGCCAAAGCAACCTATATCGAGATGTTCCGCACGCAGGCCAAACCATCCGACGTTTTCCTGATGCAGGGCATCCGGGAACTTCTTGATGAACTTTCAGGACGTTCCGAACTGATGCTTGGTCTGTTAACCGGAAATTTTGAAGAATCTGGACGGCACAAGTTGCGCTTGCCCGAAATAAACCATTATTTCCCGTTTGGAGCTTTTGCCGATGACGGACTGAGTCGCAATGACCTGCCTTTGGTCGCCGTTGAAAAAGCGTACCGGCTCAGCGGGATAACATTTTCTGAACACAATATCATCATTATAGGCGATACGGAACACGACATTGCGTGCGCCAGGGTTTTGAACGCAAAGTCTATTGCCGTGGCGACCGGCACCTATTCAACAGAGGAACTGAGAAGACACAATCCTCATGTGTTGTATGAAAACCTGAGTCGGACTGATGTTGTTCTCAGTGAGATCCTCGAATCCTCAATCAATTAACTGCTCTTTTATGAAGACGTACCGACGGCAAATCCGTGAAAAGATTTTACAAGCGCTCTACACCATTGAAATCCGGGATACCGACATAGATTCTGCTGCTGGCTGGCTTTTGACCGAAGAGATTCTTGCGGACGCCAATGCCATGAAGTTTTTCAACACGCTCATGAAAAACATCAAGGAGCACAAGGATGAGATAGACCGTTATATCGTGAAGCATACTTTTAACTGGGATATGAGCCGGATTGCTATCATTGATAAAAACATCATCCGTATGGCCCTGACGGAAATTCTCTACTGCGAGGATATTCCACCCAAGGTTTCCATCAATGAGGCTATTGAAATCGCAAAAAAATTCAACAGCACCGACAAGAGCAGCAAATTTGTCAATGGTATTCTTGACGCCATTTTCAATGATCTTAAAGGTGAGGGGAAGGTGCATAAAAACGGGAGAGGTCTTATTGACCAGTCGGTGGCCAAGCTTCAAAAAGCGGATGGCGAAAGTGAAAACAGCGGCATCGATACCTGAGGGTACATGAGAGACACTCCTGAAGAAAAAATCGTTTTTCTTAATCAGGCGCTTGGAGCACAATATCCTGATCCGAAAAGCGAACTGCACTACGAAAGCCCTTTCCAGTTGCTTGTGGCGACTATTATGGCTGCCCAGGCAACTGACAAACAGGTCAATATCATTACCCGTGAGCTTTTCAGGCAGGCTCCGGATGCCGAACGCATGAGCAGAATGGAGCTTGACGAGATAAAAAGCCTTGTCCGCTCCATTAATTATTTCAACAACAAGGCGAAAAACATTCTCGAAGTCAGCCGGATTCTCATTGAGCAGTACCAGGGAAAGGTACCTGAAACAAGGGAAGAGCTTGAACGTCTGCCGGGGGTTGGCAGAAAAACTGCAAATGTGGTACTCGGCAACGCATTCGGTCAACCGGTCATGCCGGTGGACACCCATGTGCACCGGGTTTCAAACAGGATTGGGCTGGTAACAACGAGCAAACCCGAAGAGACCGAAAAAGAGCTGATGAAAATTATTCCTGAAGCATGGGTTATAATCTTTCATCACTATCTGCTGCTGCACGGAAGGTACACCTGCAAGGCAAAAAAGCCGGAATGCGCAGGGTGCAGGGTCAGCAGCGTTTGTGATTATCCGGCAAAAAACTAACCAAGTTCGATTTTACGGTCAACGGCATAAATCCATTCACCTTCAGGACGCAACCGATTACCTGCCCATATTTCCAGCGTTACACCCCTGGTTGAAGAAACAGGAGAGGTAAAAATTTCAATCTGGTAGTAGAGTTCATCAAGAAGATCATCCCAGACCTTTTCAAGGTTGGATTCCACATCCTGATAGGCCGGGCCTGGAGTCAGGGAACATGCAGAATCGGGCGGAAAATAGTCGCTGATGTAGATAAAGCTGTCGGGCATCAAAAACCCGCCTCGAAAGGTACCTCTGGAGCGTTTGATACCGGGAACTTCAACCCAGAATTCGAGCAGTGTATCAGAAGTCAGCCTGCAGTCACTCGCAAGCTTTTCAAAAAGCTGCTGAACGGTATGACGAATGAGCGCTTTGTTGTCGCTGGAAAGCTCATGCATTTTGAAATCCGGAGTATGGTCGCGCATGTTCGGTAAACGATAAGTTATTGAGTGACTTGTGACAATATAGGGTTATTTTGGGGTTGCATCAACTGGTTGGAGTTGGTTCAATTGTAATTGTTTTCTGCAGAACGGTTTCAAGCCAAGGCTTCAGCAGGTCGGCTGCCCAGATTTCTATATCGGGTTCAAAACGGGTGTTCAGGTGAAGTGTAATTGCACTCCCCTTGACCTCTACAGTAATGTTCTGAATATTCTGCCTGTGACCACGTTCAAGACCATTGGCAAGGCGCAGAATTCCGGAAAGCACATCGACCGCACGTTTATGCATCGGCTTGAGTATGTTGTACGCCGTATGCTTTTCGGAAGGAGAGGATTTGCGGTGATAGCGAACGACATGGCCGATAATCTCGATTTCTGAAGGCAGAAATCCCCGGAGCTCTCCGTTAAGGACGATGTACTGGCTGTGCTTGTGGTGGGAAGAGATGGAAATAAATGCCCCGATGTTATGAAGCAGCGACGCATACTCCAGAAGTTCACGGTCGGGCGCTTCAAGATGGTGCAGAACTGCAAGTTTATCGAAGAGTTGCAGGCTGAGCCGGGCAATATGCTTTGCATGTTCACGGTCCCAGTGGCAGCGAAACCCGAGTTCATTGACACTCTCCCGCCGGATATCAAGTGCAACCTCATCGCCCCGCTTCTTCGCACTGGCAAAGCGATGCTTCAGATAGTGGAGTACCATGCCCTCCCGCAGCGCTGAATCGGAAATCACAATCTCCTGAAGCTTGAATAGTCTGAAAATCATGTCAACAAGAATCAGACCCGGCACAATAAAGTCTACCCTTTTTTCATCAAGACCGTTCATTTTTCGTCGAGCTGCAGCATCCAGCGGAATAACGGCCTTGTAGAGAACCTGAAACTCCTTTCGGGTAAACGTACTGTTGTTGAGCGACACATCACTCTCCCTGCCGTTCATTGAGCGAATCATTCGAGCGATATTCTGGGCCGTACCCGAAGATGCGATGGCCCTTGTCACTTTGAGTTCGGAGGCTTTTTCAACGGCAGAAACCATCTCCGCAGCAAAAAACTGTTCAAGCATCTTGATTTCATGGTCAGAAATCGGTTCTGTGGCAACAAACCGTTCATGCATTCTTGCCACACCAATTTTACGACTCTCAAGAAGCTGCACCCCTTTATGATTGGCAACCACAAACTCAACGGAGCCACCACCAATATCAAAGAGAAGATCGGCCGTTTTGCCAATTTTCACCGCATTACGAACTCCATAATAGATAAACTCTGCCTCTTCCTTTCCAGAGATAATCTTGACTTTAAGACCGGTCTCATCCCTGATTCGGCGGAGAAAATCACACCGATTTTTTGCTTCCCGGATAGCACTTGTGGCAAAGGCTATCATATTTTCCGGCGCCACGCCATGCTGCGAGGCAAGAACAAGAAAATTCTTCAAGGCAGCAATACCTGATTGCATCGCCTCTTCATCAAGCATTTTTGTTGAAATACTGCCTCGGCCAATACAAATCATATCCTTGACACGATCAATCTCAACAATTCCCTTTTCCTGACTCTCTTCAACAACAATCATGTGGAAGGAGTTGGTGCCGAGATCAATGGCAGCTACCCGTATATTTTCAGTCGTCATGCATGTAGTCTAAAAGCTATTTTAAATGGCGGTGCAAAATACATGTTTTGGAAAGGAAAAGGAAGAGGATGTGTAACCTTTCTCTTCCAGAGATTTCGGTGTATATTCAAGCCTGAAATTGGTGCCACGCGGCCATTTCTTCAATAAACTTTTTTACGACCATTTCACCGCACCCCGTAACAATGGAAGCAATTGACCGGCTGGAACTCCGCTATGAAGTTGCGCGAAAAGCGATTCACCTCTCGTCGCTTTCGATTCCGGTGATATACTGGTTTATCAGCAGAGAACTTGCCCTGCTCCTGCTTGTCCCTCTTTTTTCAGGTTTTTTTCTGATTGACCTGCTGAAGAATTTTTTTGACCCTGTTTCACGATGGTATCATAAAACCTTTGATTCCATGTTGAGAACACATGAGCTTGAAGGGAACAAAGCGTATCTGAATGGTGCGACCCACATCGTCATGGCGGCGCTTCTTCTTGTCCTTTTTTTTCCAAAAATTATTGCCGTCACGGCGTTTACCATGGTCGCTGTTTCCGATACACTGGCGGCTATTGTTGGAAAAACTTTCGGGAAACACCGGTTCGGACAGAAAAGCCTTGAAGGAAGTGCTGCTTTTTTTATCTCGGCGTTATGCATTGTTACCTTCGTGCCGGGATTGAACCTGTTTGTCGGGGTTGCCATGGCAATTACGGCAACGGTAACCGAAGCGTTTATGGTGCGTGTCGGCGATTTCAAGATTGACGATAATCTTGCGATACCTCTTGCCAGCGCAACGGTCGGCGTGCTGTGTACACTTCTCTTCTTATGATGACCGTTGCACCATCCAGGACAATCATGCAGACCACTCTTACCGATTCAGCAGAAGAGGCCGCCGCCATCCTCAATTCGGGTCGGGTCGTTGCATTTCCAACTGAAACAGTCTACGGCCTTGGTGCAAGCATCTACCATCCTGAAGCAATCAAGCGGGTTTTTCAGGCAAAAGGTCGTCCGGGGGATAACCCGCTTATTGTTCATATTTACAGCCTTGAACAGCTCGCCGATATTGCCGTTGAAATTAATTCAGACGCACGTAAACTGATTGACCGTTTTTTCCCGGGGCCTCTCACCCTCGTGCTGAAAAAAAATCCCCTGATACCCGATGCCGTCACCGGCGGTCTGGCGACGGTGGGTGTCCGCTGCCCGGCAAATCCGGTTGCACGGGAGTTTCTCCGTCTCTCTGCATGTCCGGTTGCTGCTCCCTCGGCTAACCTTTCGGGACTCCCGAGCGCCACAAGCTGGGAAGCGGTCTATGAGGATCTTGAGGGGAAAATCGACTGCGTGCTTCGAGGCAACCCCAGCTCAATTGGCCTTGAATCGACCATTGTTGACTGTTCCGGATCGAAACCTCTTCTGCTGAGGGCCGGGGCTATAACCTTTGAGCAACTGCAGACTGTTGTGCCTGAAATAGCAACCAACACAAACCCTGACAAGCAGGCGCCTCCAAAAAGCCCTGGGCTGAAGTATCCCCATTATGCTCCAAAAGCCGCGATTATTCTCTGCCATACCGATGAAACGAGAAGTGTGGCGCCTTCTTCAGCATACATTGGTCTCTCAGAGCCACCTGAAGGTATTTCGCTATTCAAACGTTGCCAAAATCTTGAGGAGTATGGCTGTGAGCTTTTCAGCTTTTTCAGGCGTTGTGATTCCAAAGGAATTGAACGTATTTACTGTGAACTGCCGTCAAACCAGGGACTTGGCAGAGCAATCAGGGACCGCCTGATGAGGGCTGCCGGTAAAAAGTGAGAACCCCCTCCAAAATTCAAAACGATAATAAACAGCCAAGATGAAATGAGCCGGAAGCACTTGTCGCTCGCTCATCGTTGCCGCTGCCACAGACCTTCCTGTCACTATACCAGGTTGTTTCATACCGCGCACCCAGCCTCATCTGTTTCATGGCTTGCCATGTTGCCACAAGAAAAAGTGATTTGCCTTGCCCGTCGTAGACGCCAAGACTGGAGGTCAGAGGCAAGTCGTCTTCGTAAGCATAGATAGCCGCATCGTAATCGTTGGTATCAAAAACAGTAAAGCGCCCTTTCAAACCATAGTTCCCTGCATTGTACCCCACCTGTTGATAGAGCATCCGCCCATAAAAGGGTTGATCTCCGGCAAGATATTCCTTAACCACGCTTTTCACCTCTCCCCGGCTTCTCAAATGAACGCGCCGGGAAACCGTAATATCGCAATCGAGCTGGCAACGATTGGTTATCTGCGGAAGGGGTGTCCACAGAGCAATTTTCGATGTTCCCTGATTTTTTTGCTCTTCCTTGTATTTATGCTGAACCTGTATGCCCCAGGTCAGCACTGGCGACTGCTTCCACGTCATAAAAAGTCTGGAATCATTACCGTCAGAAGGGTATGGACAGTTGCCGCCAAGCACCGGAAAGGTGAACAGATCATAATATGCTCCGACTGAAAGCCGGTCGCTTACCTTTGCGTTAAGGCCGATATAGTATCCATTCTCATTTGAGGCACCGCTGCCTCTTTCGGCAAATGCACCGGCAAAAGGGGAAAAATATTGTGCACCATACCGCCTGAGGGCTGCAACAGTTGTAACGCCATGAAGAAGCTCGTACTCCGCACCTGCTGTCCATGAGGCATCTTCGGGTTTCCTGGAAAATGCTGCTTCGGCAAAGAGACCAAGCTTTCGAAAGGAGAGATCTGTTTCGATACCATAGAGGGTCGACGAAGAGATCGTACTGACTGCGGCATCTGGTTCAAGCTCATCAAAGGGTGCAGGATAACTGTAATGAAGCACGCTGCCCCCGACCTTTCCGCTAACAACTCCTGTTTGATAATGGTAGAGGATATTTGCGCCGGAGAGTGTTTCGATAATATTATCCTTTCTGCTGATTTCAAGTTCCGTGCGATGGTAACCCGATGTTGAAAAACTTGTAATGACACCGGCGTCATTGATAATGGCATCGAGATGATTGGCGGAATAAAAGAGCGTAACGTCAAGTGGGTCAAGCTTGAGTGTCGTTGCTGCACCCTGAAAAAAGCCAAATTCAGAACTTGATGTGTAAGGCAATACCTGTTTCGAAAAGAGCTGGACGCTGCCAGTTGGGTCGGTACCTTTTGCCGCGAAGCGCCCTTGCCCGATGAGCAGGCCTTGAGCAAAATTGAGTTTATAACTTCCGAGAACTGCACTTTTAAGAAGGCCAAGATCATAAGCATTGATGCTGAATGAAGAAAAATCGGCTCTATCAGGCTCTCCAATATCTTTTTCCTGCACCAGACTTGCCTTGATATGGGGCACCGAAAATTCCGCACGGTGATACAGTTTATAGTTTGCACCAGCGTATTTGCCATTCAGGATACCTTTTCGGGGTGTTGTTTCCCAGAAAAGGCGATTGTAGAGCGAGCCATCAACCTCAACCGCCTTTGGTGTCAATGTTCTACGG
Source organism: uncultured Chlorobiaceae bacterium (assembly GCA_903937835.1). Taxonomy (GTDB): domain Bacteria; phylum Bacteroidota; class Chlorobiia; order Chlorobiales; family Chlorobiaceae; genus Chlorobium. The sequence goes on from CAJAAV010000103.1 coordinate 15,787, forward strand.
AAATCCGGCGCTTGTTGAAAACGAACATAGGGAGCAATACTCTTCGTTTTCTCTTTTCCAAGAACAGACTCAAGTTCATGAAGAGAATGGATTGGGCCATGGTCTCTGCGCCAGGCAACAATCGCCTGCACATCGGTGGCCTTAAGCCAGGGAAGCTGGCGAAGTTCGTCTGGATCAGCTTCATTGAGAGCAATTTTATTTTTTTTCAACTCTTCAATCAGTTCGAGCAGCCGTTCTATATTGACTTCAGATTCTACCTGGTTGAGTAGTTTCTGAAGGTCATCATTTTCGCCGCAAAGTGCTGAAGAAGAAAAAAGAGGAAAGAGTATGAAAAGAAGAAACGTCATGACAACCCGGAAGGCATAACGTTTAAAAAAAAAGGAAAGCAGCCTCATAACCAATTATGGTTTTGTGCGTTAACAAAACCGGCTGAGAGCTTATGGGCTTTCCGTCAACTTATAAAGTTCCTGAACCTCATTTCGACTCAGATATCGCCATTCACCTCGCCGGAGTTCTCCTGCCTGAAGGCCTGCATAGGCTACCCTTTCAAGCCGTTTAACATCAAAACCGAGGGTCTCGAACATTCTTCTGACCTGGTGATTCTTCCCTTCATGAATGCTCACCAGTACCTGCAGACCCTCGTCAAGTATTTTTGCCCTGCAGGGACTGACTTTTTCCCCGGTGTCTTTCAAACGCATCCCTCCTGTCAATTGACCCAAAAGATTTGGCGTAAATTTTTCAGAAAGCTCAGCAATATACTCTTTTTTTACATTTGACGAAGGATGCATCAGTTTATGTGCAAGAGTTCCGTCATTGGTCAACAGAATAACTCCTGTTGTTTTTCTGTCGAGCCTTCCAACAGGAAAAACCCGCTCCTTGACATCTATAAAATCGAGTACCATCTCCCGATTTTTTTCATCGCTGTTGGTTGTGATAACATTTCTGGGTTTGTTGAACAGAATGTAGACCTTTCTGTTCTCAGGCTGGGCAAATCGCTCGCCATCGACAATAACCTCGTCACGGGAAGGGCTCACTTTTATCCCTGGTGTCGTAATAACCGTGCCGTTGACCATAACTCTGCCATCCACAACAAGCTGATCGGCAGCCCTTCGTGATGCTATACCACACGATGCCAGAAATCGATTAATTCTGACCTCATCATCTTTATTGCTCTTTTTCATTCTCGTGTATCGTCTCCTCTTGATATGTTGCCGGATAAAGCTGTTTCGATCCCGTCCGGCCGGGTAAGATAATCCTGCTCTTCCTGCTCCTGAAGAATTTCCTTTATTTCACGAAGTTTTGGCAGATCTTTTAATGATGACAGGTGAAAGAGATCAAGGAAATCCGTGGTGGTTCCATATTGAAGGGGTTTGCCGGGCGAATCTGCTCTTCCGCGAACCTCGATAAACCCGCGAAGCAGAAGCCTGTCAATGGCATAATCAGGGCTTACACCGCGAATCTGCTGAATTTCACCCCGGGTAACTGGCTGATTATAGGCAATAACGGCAAGAACTTCAAGGATGGAGCGGGAAAGCCTTCTGCGGATCCTGGGAGCAAGAAGCTGTTTGAGAAGTTCACTAAACTCCGGTCTGGTCAGAAAACGGTAGCCTCCGGCTATACGGTGAATCTGAAAAGTCCTTCCAGTTTCAGCATACTCGGCGTTAAGCCCCTCAACAATGGCGTGAAATTCTCCTGAATCGAGTTTTTTGCCGGTAATATGCCTGATGGTGTGGAGAGTAACAGCCTCTTCAGCAGCAAAAATGACAGCTTCAATCTGTTGTTGCAATGGTAAGTCCTGCTTCAGCACGTTCTGTCTGTTATCTGTTAGAGAAGAGGATCGTTGCCGGAACCCTGAACCGCTGGCTATTTTTTTCGTGCTGTTGAGAAATTATGATCCAGGCTCATGGTTTCTTCAAAATTATACCACAGCTCCTGACAGGGAAAATTGCATTCATAGAGCGCTTTTCCAATAATAAC
>CAJAAV010000104.1 GCA_903937835.1 uncultured Chlorobiaceae bacterium
GTTCCTGGAATATCTGGGAGTGACCTCCTGATAGTGCGCGCTTTATCCGACTTTCAGGATATTCAAGAACGAAAAAAGGCGCTTGACCAAAGTTGTCAAGCGCCCTCAAGCTGTTGTCATATTTGCTCAGGAAAGCTGATGCTTATCTGGCAGACCTGTGATGTCTCTTATGGTGACGCTCTGCTCTTTTAGAAAAACTCTTTCTGCTGACTTTTTTCCTTAAACCTCTTTTTCTAAACGATCTTTCCCCCGGGGGCACGAACTTCAGCTTTTGCTGAAACTTCTACAGATGGCCTTGTACCTGCAGCTCTGTCTGCAGCCAAGGAAAGTCCGCCGAAAATTCCGGTCGTGGCGAATGAAATGAGAAGACCAACAATCAGATTTTTTTTTCATGTTTACTACCGTTATCGTTCTTATCGTTCGTTAATAAATTGGAGCAATTCGATACACTTCCAGTCCATTAATACGAACAGAATCCGCAATTCTTTCATAAAAATCACATAACGATAAAAAGGCGACCACGGAACATGCCATGATCGCCTTTTGGGTCGGGGTGGCGGGACTCGAACCCACGACCTCTGCGTCCCGAACGCAGCACTCTACCAACTGAGCCACACCCCGAAATTTCATTTTTTCTGTGCCCTTGGGCAGACTTGAACTGCCGACCTTTAGTTTCGGAAACTACTGCTCTATCCACTGAGCTACAAGGGCTTGCTGTGCCTAAAATAATAATTTCCGGCTCTTTTCTCAATTATTTCTGGCGTCGTTCACAAGCGCGTCGACGGCAAGATTTGCACTCATGACCGCTCCGCCCATGGAATCATAGTACAACTGTTGCGAAAAACCGCCCGCAAGAAAAAGGTTTCGGACAGGAGTCTTCTGTGTCGGTCGGTACTGCTCCATGTAAGGCAGCGGAGCATAGACGGAGTGAGGAATTTTCACCAGCGTTGATTTCAGAATCCGTGCGCCCCTGGATGTTTCGGGATAGCAGTTTCGCACGCTCTTGTCAACCAGACTGATAATCTCCTCCTTTGAAAGGCCCATGAGATTTTTTGCCGGTGCGACACAGAATTCGAAGCGGCTCTTGCCGCTGAAGGGTTCCCCCCTGAGCGTGCGATACTCTGGCGTGGTACGGGCAAGGTTTGCATAGACAGGAATAACGCCGTCGGGCGAGAAGAGAACGTTATCTGCGGAGGTAATTTCCCGATCGTACCAAATCTGGACGGAAATCACCGGAACGCCTTCAAGATGTTCAAGTCTGCCAAAAAACGGGTCATGCTGTTTCAGTGTATCGGGCAACACCTTGTTCAGGTCATGAATCGGCAGGGCGCAAAGATAATAGTCGGCCGTCAATATCTCGCCGTTGCGAAGTTGAACGCCTTTTATTTCTGTACCATCGAAAAGCAGCTCTTCAACAGCAACATTTGTCTTGAACTGTGCCCCTCTTGACGCTGAGTAATCAAGAAGTGGTTGATGGAGATACTCTTGAGGAGCGCCTTTCAGAAAACCCATGCAAGAAGCTGCGGGAATGCGGTAAAAAGTCTCGGTGACATCAAGAATAATCTTTGCGGATATCTCTTCTGGCGGAATAAATTTGAGAGCAAGTGCCATGGGACGGAACATGGTATCCATGAGACGTTTGCCGAACTTTTTTTCTGCTGCCCACTCTGCGAAGGTCAGATGATCCTGCGTTGGTGGATATTTATCCTTTTTTAAAGCAAGGGGAATCAGCGATTTCGCAAAAGCTGCCATTTCACCAAAAGAAAAGTAGCCGTTTTTGATGATGGCTGGCAACAGGTGAAGCGGACTGGGAAGCTCCCAGGTATTGAAGGTAAAGGTTCCGCCTCCAGCCAGGGTGTAGGTCAACTGGTGATCTTTCCACAACACGGCATGATCGGTCTTGATCTCTTTCATGAGATCATAAAGCACACTGTACGCTCCAAAAAAACAATGTGTTCCAGATTCTATCCAGTCTCCCTCTTCATCTTTCCATGACGAAACCTTTCCGCCGAATATCTCTCTTTTTTCAAGCACTTTGACCTGAAACCCTTTATCTGTCAACCGTTTGGCTGCGGTCAGACCGGCAAGGCCACCACCAAAGATCAATACTGACTTTTTTTCTGAACTCATTATAGGAATTGTAACGGAATTTGCATTATAAACTACACGGCAGTGCGCCCTTCCATCGCTCGTGAGAGGGTCGCGTCGTCAATGAATTCAAGCTCAGCCCCGACAGGAATGCCTCGAGCTATTTTTGTGACATGGATACCGAGTGGTTTGAGAAGTTTGGTGAGATAGAGGGCTGTTGTTTCGCCTTCAATGGTCGGGTTGAGGGCAAGCACAACCTCTCTGACTTCGAGGGGTGCCTGCTCGGAGAGCCGGGCAAGCAGTTCACGAACCTTGATATCATCAGGCCCTACACCGTCAAGAGGAGAAATGACGCCATGAAGAACATGGTAAAGCCCTTTGTAGTAACCGGTTTTTTCGAAGGCGAGCATATCGACGGGCGATTCCACAACGCATATAATGGAGCGATCTCGTGACTTGCTTGTGCAGACGATGCAGGGATCGGTACCGATATCGGTGATATTCTGGCAGACTGAGCAGCGGATAACCTTGTCTTTCACTTCAAGCAGTGCTCCGGCAAGCTTTTCAGCTTCAAGCCTCGGCTCATGCAGAATATACATGGCGAGGCGCTGGGCTGTCTTGCGCCCAACACCGGGAAGTTTGGCAAATTCATCAATAAGGGCATCAAGAGCGGCCGAAGTATAACGCATGGAGTACTATTGACCGAGGTTCAGGTTTTTAAGCATATCCGCAGGATTGATCATTCCGCTGGTTACTTTGGATATCTCCTCCTGTGCAAGTCGGGCTGATTCGTCAAGTGCATTGTTCACTGCTGCCAACACAAGATCCTGAACCATTTCAGGATCGTCCATGATGTCGGGATCGATAGTGAGGGAGAGCAGTTTCTGCTTGCCGCTGACACTCACTTTTACCATTCCTCCTCCAGCTTCGCCATAAGCAACTATCTTTTCAAGCTGTTTTTGCACATCCTGCATCTTCTCGCCAGCCTGCTGGATCTGTTTCATCATGTCACCCAAGTTCGGCATTGCCATCAGTTATTTCTCCTGTATGTTATAAAATTTGCTACCAACATTTCCGCCCCTGCGGGGGTTAGCTCTGCCAACAGCTCAACACTTCCTGCGAAGAGCAAGATATATTTTTTCAAGAATGTCAGCAGTCGTGAGTTTATATTTTTCGAGAAGCTCGTCAGCTTTGCCGGACTCACCGAACTGGTCTTCAACGCCAACCATCTCAATCGGCACGGGAATATTGAGAGCACAAACATGGGAGACCGCATCACCAAGTCCGTTATAGATCTGGTGTTCTTCAGCCGTAACAATGGCGCCGGTATCATTTGCGGCACGAACGATAGCCAATGTATCAATGGGCTTGATGGTGTGCATGTTGATCACCCGGACACCAACGCCCTCTTTTTCAAGAATACGGGCCGCCTCAAGCGCTTTCCACACCATAATACCACAGGCAATGACGGTGACATCCTTGCCGGGATGCAGCTCAATTGACTTGCCGATTTCAAAGCCGTCTTCATCACTTGAAAAATCGGGAACATTCGGTCTTCCAAAACGGAGATAAACCGGGCCCTGATGTTTTATAATGGCTTTGGTGGCACGAATGGTTTCGCTGTAATCGGATGGCACAACAACGGTCATTCTCGGCAGTCCGCGCATCAAACCGATATCCTCAAGAATCTGGTGGGTAGCGCCATCTTCGCCCAGTGTCAGCCCGGCATGTGAAGCACAGATCTTGACATTGAGGTTAGAATAGCAAACCGACTGGCGGATCTGATCAAAAACCCTGCCAGTAGCAAAAACCGCAAAACTTGCTGCAACGGGAATTTTGCCTGTTGTAGCGAGACCGGCAGCCATTGAAATCATGTTGGCTTCGGCTATCCCTGTCTGGATGAAACGGTCAGGAAAAGCATCGCGGAACAAATTCATGTTTAAAGAGCCGGTCAGATCAGCGCATAAAGCGACAACAGCGCTATTCTCCCGGGCGATTTCAAGCAAAGCCTCGCCAAACCCGGTACGGGTAGCCTTGTTTCCCCGCGAAACGTATTGCGCAGCCGCAGCCACGATGTTATTGTCTTCCATTACTTCCAGAATAACTTAAATTATAAAAGGTACTTTCATCCGGCTATGGTACTGAATTAATTCCAGCTCTCATGACAAAAGTTGAATATAAGGATACTGAAATCGCGGTTAAAAAAAAATTAGGTCAAAACTTTCTGACCGACCGCAATATCACAAGAAAAATAGTAATTGCTTCAGGAGCAGGCCCCCGGGAGAACATTCTTGAAATCGGCCCTGGTTTCGGCGCCTTGACCAAAGAGATCATGACGTGCAATCCTATATTCACTGTTGTCGAAAAAGATCCGAAGCTTGCTGAGTTCATTCGAACGGAGTACCCCCAACTTAACCTTCTGGAAGGAGATTTTCTCGACACAGACCTTGAATCGCTTGCAACAGAACAGCCGCTGAGAATACTTGGGAATATCCCCTACTCTATCACGACCCCCATTCTTTTCAAACTTCTTGAACAGCGCCGCTCTTTTTTATCGGCGACCCTGATGATGCAGCATGAAGTGGCTATGAGAATCGTCGCAAAGCCCTCCACAAAAGATTACGGTATTCTTGCTGTCCAGATACAGTCATTCTGTCATATCGACTATCTTTTCAAGGTTGGGCGCAAGGTCTTTCGCCCGCAACCGGGAGTCGACAGTGCGGTTATACGGATGACGCCAAAACAAAATGACCCTGTATACGATGCCCAGGGTTTCCGCAGATTTGTCCGCACGGCGTTTCACCAGCGCCGCAAAACCCTGCTGAACAATCTCAAGGAAAGCTATAATCTTGAGTTGGTAGAAAGCCATACCTTGAAACTGCGGGCTGAAGCGCTCTCCATTGATGATTTTTTTCAGCTTTTCGTTCAATTGAAACCGCTTCAATGATAAATGTTCGTTGCTCTACTGCTTATTTTTTGTTAACATTCTTTTTCAGCTCTTTGTTTTTTTTATTCGTCCTCCCTTATCTTTTTTATTAACACTTTTTTCAGGGGGTCACTCGTATGCCGCAGTCCTTTAACACTGTTTATCAACACTCAATTGAGAACCCGGAAGCATTCTGGGGAGAAGCCGCTGAAAAGCTACACTGGTACAAAAAATGGAACAAGGTGCTGGATACTAGCAACCCGCCTTTTTACCGATGGTTTGCTGGAGGAATTACCAACACCTGCTATAATGCTCTCGACCGTCATGTTGATGAAGGACGCGGCAACCAGTTGGCCGTCATATACGACAGCCCGGTAACAGGCACCAAGCAACGCTATACCTATCGTGAGTTTCGGGATATTGTTGCACTTTTCGCTGGCGCTCTTCAGTCAAGAGGTGTCCGCAAGGGTGATCGCGTTATCATTTATATGCCAATGATTCCTGAGGCAATGGTTGCCATGCTTGCCTGTGCAAGAATCGGCGCTATCCATTCGGTGGTGTTCGGGGGATTTGCTTCTCACGAGCTTGCCATAAGAATTGACGACTGTAAGCCGAAAGTCATCATTTCAGCATCATGCGGCATTGAACACAACAAAATCATTGACTACAAACGGCTGCTTGACTTTGCCATTGAGCTGGCCCACTTTAAGCCTGAAATCTGTATCATCAAACAGCGCGACCAGTTAAAAGCAGATCTTAATGAGGAACGCGATCTGACCTGGAACCAGTCTCTTCTCGGTGCCGAGCCTGCACAATGTGTCCCTGTCGAATCTTCTGATCCTCTCTATATCCTCTACACTTCAGGAACCACTGGCCAACCCAAGGGCATTGTCCGCGATCACGGCGGCCACATGGTGGCGCTGCAATGGTCGATGAAAAATGTTTACAATGTCGAACCCGGAGAGGTATTCTGGGCAGCAAGCGATGTTGGCTGGGTTGTCGGACACTCCTATATTGTGTATGCGCCTCTTCTTCAGGGCTGCACAACCCTGATTTTTGAAGGTAAGCCAGTTGGCACTCCCGATCCTGGCACTTTCTGGAGAATAATCAGCGAGCACAACGTCTCGGTACTCTTTACGGCTCCGACAGCATTCAGGGCCATCAAAAAAGAGGATCCAAACGGCAACTACATCAAGAACTATGATCTTTCAAATTTCCGTACTCTCTTTCTTGCCGGTGAACGGGCCGACCCTGATACCGTAAAATGGGCTGAGAAAAATCTCAAGGTACCGGTCATCGACCATTGGTGGCAGACTGAGACCGGCTGGGCTATCGCGGCAAACTGTCAGGGCATTGAACCTGGCCCGGTCAAGTATGGCTCCTCTTCAAGGGCTGTCCCCGGTTACAACGTACAGGTCGTCAATGCCGAGCTGGAACAGCTTCCTGCAGGCCAGATGGGCGATATCGTCATCAAACAGCCTCTTCCTCCAGGCACCATGCTGACCCTCTGGAAAGCTGACAACCGTTTTGTGGAAACATACATGAAACAGTTCCCTGGTTACTATCAGACCAGTGATGCCGGATTTATCGACGAAGACGGCTATATTAATATCATGTCGCGTACTGATGATGTCATCAATGTTGCTGGCCATCGGCTCTCGACCGGAGCAATTGAAGGGGCTCTCTGCGAACATCCTGACGTTGCAGAATGCGCAGTTGTCGGCGCTCATGACGATTTGAAAGGACAGATTCCGCTTGCCTTCATCGTTCTCAAGAACAATGTCGATACTCCACACAGTCAGATCATCAAACACGTCATTGAGTACGTGCGTGAGAATATCGGACCAGTCGCATCGTTCAAGAATGCTGTTATCGTTGACCGTCTGCCAAAAACACGTTCAGGCAAGATTCTGCGTGGAACCATGAGAAAAATTGCCAACAGCGAAGAGTATACCATGCCGGCAACAATTGACGATCCGATTATTCTCGATGAAATCAGGGTGGCACTGCAAACAATCGGTTACGCCGCCAAAAGCAAACCAGTTACAATGGCCGAATGATCAAAAAAATTGACCACATAGCGATTGCCGTCCAGAACCTTGAAAGCGCACTTGAGACGTTCCAGAACGTTCTCGGGTGCGCCCCCGGGGCAATAAGAATCGAAGAGGTTCCTTCTGAAAAAGTGCGCGTAGCATTTATTTCCATCGGAGAGACCAAAATCGAACTGCTTGAGCCAATGAGCGACGAAAGTCCCATTGCAAAGTTTCTGGCAAAAAACGGTGACGGCATGCACCACATCGCACTTGAAACGGACGATATCGAAAAAGAAACGGAACGCCTTGCATCCGTCAACATTAATCCACTCGGCTTGCCGAAAGAAGGGGCAGGCGGAAAAAAAATCATGTTTCTTCACCCGAAAGAGACAAACAGGGTACTTCTTGAATTTGCTCAAAAACAGCATCAACCAATCGAAGGCAAAGCCGCTTGTAACCAGTGAAACATTTTTATCTTCCTTTCGAGAAAAAAGAGAGTTTCAGCTACTCCCATGAGAGTATTGAAAAACTCACCGAATACGAAAAATATCAGCTCTCCTTTCACCCCGAACGCCCCAAGTACCTTGACTACCTGACTGTCTTTGATGAAGCTGAAGAGTGTCTGCAGAACGATCTGCACGGCAGTTGCATCATACAGACCCACCGGGCAATACTGCGTAATGGAGAAAACTCCTGGTGGCCAGTCATGCTCATTGGCCAGCAATCGGGTCCAACCTCAGATTTTGAGCTTCTGCTCGAACTGATGAAAGATCCTAATGAAATCGCAAAATGGAACCAGGGAATGCCGACACCTGCGGCATTTGAAAAGGCAATCAAAGCTATTGAAATTGCCGAGCAGGAAAACCGCGTCATCATTACCGTTATTGACACCGCAGGCGCGGATCCTACCGAACAGTCAGAAGGAGGCGGCATTGCCTGGAAAATCGGGAGGTGTATGCAGGCCCTTGCCGAAGCAACGGTACCAACCATATCGGTTATCATCAACCGTGGATGCAGCGGTGGCGCCATTGCCCTGACAGGATGCGATGCCTTACTTGCCATGGAATTTTCCACCTACATGGTTATTTCACCTGAAGCGTGCTCCTCAATTCTCTTCCGAACAAGGGAGAAGGCTGGCATGGCAGCAGAGATCTCACAGATAACTGCAAAGAAGGGGGTGAATAACGGCATTATTGATGACATCATCATTGAGGATGACGGTCCAGCTCACCATTTTCCACAGTCCGCCCTTCAGTCGTTCAAGGGTGCTATGGTCAGATGGGTAGATAAACTCAGCAAAATACCCTCCGAAGAGATTTTTTCAAGCAGAATGGAGCGCTGGGAAAAAATAGGCAAGTGGGCTACGATTACCGAGGAGGAAATCATAGCCTTTGAGAAACCGGTCTCTTACTTCATCCCCAAGCCAGAAAAAATCCTCTTTGTTGGCCGCCATAGAAATTGTATTGACAATGCCGGCAAGAGAGTGCTCGATCCAGTACTCTACGCAAAACTGTTTGCTGACAATTTTCTTTGTGAAACCTGTGGACACCGCTATCTCAGGCTGTCAGCGCACGACTACATTGATATGATCCTTGATGAAGGATCGTTCAGCGAACACCAGAACACCCGCTACATAGTTGACAAGGATATTCTTGATTTCCCCGACTACAGCAAGAAACTTGGTGAAGCACAGCACAAAACCGGTGCGGCATCATCCTTTATAACCGGCGATGCATCCATTGAAGGAAACGCGGTTGTCTTTTGCGTAACCAACTTCAATTTCCTTGGCGGATCATTCTGCATGTCAACTGCAGAGAAAATCTGGAGAGCCAGCAAAACAGCCATTGAACGGGGTGTCCCGCTTGTTATACAGGCTACAGGAGGTGGAGCAAGAATGCACGAAGGGTGTTCTTCAATGGTCGGTCTGCCGAAGGTGCATGTTGCCATATCAAGTGTTGAAAAGGCCGGACTCCCGGTCATTACCATCATTACCGACCCAACACTTGGTGGTGTAGCGATAGGCGTCGGCTCAAGGGGAATCAAAATCTTTGAACATAATGCCGGCAATATCGGCTTCTCCGGCAAACGGGTCATCGAGCAGTATACCGGCAAGCCGACAACCAAAGATTTCCAGACAACTTGGTGGCTGCAACAGAGAGGCTTTGTTGAAAGAACAGCTTTACCAACCAACATGAAGCATACAATTTCTGAAATCATCAGTGAGTACAAATCACAAATTTACCAGGAATCATAAGTTATGATACACTCCCGGCCTGATTCTCTCTTTCATGAGTTCCCGGCAGTCAGCCGGGAGGAGTGGAAAAAGAAGGTGATCTCCGAGCTCAGGGAAGCGCCTTACGACAGTATCGTCTGGCATACGCCGGACGGGTTTGATATGGAACCCTGGCTCTCTTCTGAAGAAAAAAAGCAGCACCTCGATATACCAGCCTCCAAAACAGTAAACACCTGGAACAACTGCTGCCGTGTTACCGTTTATGACCCGGATACCGCAAACCGGGATGCCTTAAAAAGCTTTGAACTGGATGCAGCGGCAATTGAGTTCCAAATGGCAGATGCTTCGCTCTGCTCTCCTGAAAATCTCAATCGGCTCCTGGCCGGAATCAAAACCACAGCAGTTGCAATCCACTTTTCGGGTAATCTCCCCCCTGCTGAAGAACTCTTGAAAACCCTTTCAGCTATTCCCGGATTTTCGGGAAACTCCGGCGGAGTGCTTTCAGGAGCACCTGCTGTTTCAAAAGAGCAGGATGCTGAGCTTTTCGGATTGTGCAAAGCGCTTCCCCAATTCAGATTTTTGGCCGTCGATACCATACCCTTCCATGAAAAAGGCTCCACGTCAGCACAGGAAATTGCATTTGCGCTGGCTGGAACAAGCGACTACCTGTATCGTTTTATTGAGGCAGGAGTTCCTGCAGAGAGTATTGTTGCTGCTATGGAGATTGTCCTGCCGGTTACCTCAAGCCACTTTACCGAGCTTGCCAAACCCAGAGCCCTCCGCTATCTCCTCGCTCACCTGCTCAAAGCTTACGGTGCATCGGGCGCAGCCCTGCCTCGCCTCTTTGCCAGAACATCGGAACGCAACTGTTCAGCGACTGAACCCTACACCAATCTGCTCCGTTTTACCACCGAGGCAGTATCAGCCATTCTTGGCGGTTACGAGACACTTCAGATTAACCCCTTCGACAGTGGCGATTCGGTCAATCCCGAAATAGCCGAGCGTATCTCCGGCAACATTCACCTTGTTCTCAGAGAGGAGGGCTCTCTCGGCCAGGTTGTTGACCCGGCCCGTGGCTCAAACTACATTGAAACCCTGACCAGAAAACTTGCTGAAACGGCATGGAACACGTTCATGGAGATTGAAGCAGGGAGTCCAAACAAAGCAAGCGAACAGAGGCCCGACTTTTCAGCCATCGATATTTTTTCTGCTGCTCCGGTCAACATCGCTGAAGCTCAACTGACGCAGTGGACGACCGCTGAGGGAATTGACATCAAATCGACCTATCACCAGTCTGATGTCGCACAGGCCGACTATCTGAACTTTGCTCCGGGTTTCCCTCCCTATATTGGTGGCCCCTACACCAAGATGTACACCACCCAGCCCTGGACGATCAGGCAGTACGCTGGTTTTTCAACCGCCGAAGAGTCAAACAACTTTTATCGCAAGAACCTTGCGGCAGGCCAGAAGGGGCTTTCGGTGGCCTTTGACCTTCCAACCCACCGTGGGTACGATTCAGACCACGAGCGGGTTATCGGTGATGTCGGCAAGGCCGGAGTGGCTGTTGATTCAGTTGAAGATATGAAAATCCTCTTCAACCAGATTCCGCTGGGCGATATCTCTGTCTCCATGACCATGAACGGAGCCGTGCTGCCCATCATGGCCTTCTACATTGTGGCAGGTGAAGAGCAGGGTGTGCCACCCGAAAAACTGAGCGGCACCATACAGAACGACATTCTCAAAGAGTTCATGGTTCGCAACACCTACATCTACCCGCCGGAACCCTCCATGAAGATTATCGCCGACATCTTCCGCTACACCAGCGAAAAGATGCCGAAGTTCAACTCTATCAGCATCTCGGGCTACCATATCCAGGAGGCTGGCGCCACTGCTGACCTTGAGCTTGCCTTTACCCTTGCCGACGGCCTTGAGTACATCCGCACCGGCCTGAAGACGGGGCTCGATATTGACGCCTTTGCTCCTCGCCTCTCCTTCTTCTGGGGTATCGGGATGAACTATTTCATGGAGATTGCCAAGTTGCGGGCAGCAAGGATGCTCTGGGCAAAAATTGTGAAGCAGTTCAATCCGAAAAATCCGAAATCGCTGATGCTGCGCTCACACTGCCAGACCTCCGGCTGGAGCCTCACCGAGCAGGATCCTTTCAATAATATCACCCGCACCTGCCTTGAGGCATTGGCAGCAACTCTTGGGCATACACAGTCATTGCATACCAATGCCCTTGATGAAGCAATTGCACTCCCTACACCGTTTTCAGCGAAAATCGCCCGCGATACCCAGCTCTATTTGCAGAAGGAGAGCGATATTACCAAAAGCATTGACCCATGGGCTGGCTCATCGTTTGTTGAGTACCTGACGGGAGAGCTTGCCGCAAAAGCGTGGAAGATCATCTGCGATATTGAAGAGGCTGGCGGCATGGTCAAAGCAATCGAGAAGGGGCTGCCCAAATTACAGATTGAAGAGGCGGCAACCCGCAAGCAGGCACGCATTGACAGCGGCAAAGAGATTATTGTAGGGGTCAACGGCTATAAAACCAGCAGCAAAACCGACATTGAGCTGCTTGAAGTGGATAATACCAAAGTTCTGGAACAACAGCTCCGCCAACTTGCAAAGATCAAGGCTGAGCGCGACAATGAAGCATGTGCTGATGCGCTCCGGGCCATTGAAGAGAGCGCCGCCTCGGGAGAGGGCAATCTGCTGGAGCTGGCCGTTGATGCCGCAAGAAAAAGAGCTACCCTCGGTGAGATATCTTCAGCCTGCGAAAAGACATTCGGTCGGTACCGTGCCATCACCAGACTCAACAGCAGTATCTATATGTCGCAGATGAAGGATAACACACTCTTTAAGGAGGCACAGCAGCTTGCCGATACCTTTGCATCGCTTGATGGTCGCCGTCCAAGGATCATGGTCTCAAAAGTGGGTCAGGATGGTCATGACCGTGGCGCAAAAGTTATTGCCGCCGGTTTCGCCGATATTGGCTTTGATGTCGATATCAGCCCTCTCTTCCAGACCCCTGAAGAGGTGGTACAGCAGGCTCTTGACAACGATGTGCATCTGATTGGCATATCAAGCCTTGCCGCTGGTCACAAAACCCTGATTCCTAAAATTGTTGAGGAGCTGAAGGCGCATGGACGGCCGGATATCCTCGTTATTGCGGGTGGCATTATTCCCGAACGTGATCACGCCTTCCTCTATGAAAAGGGGGTCGCGGGCATTTTTGGACCGGGAACGGTGATTGCTGAAGCGGGAATCACGATTTTGAAAAAAATGATAGCACAGGTGTAACCGCATTTTGATGGGTCACGGCATGCCGTGACCCATCAAATGTTTGAATTCCTGCATATAAACGATACAACCCCATGACCAGACGTTACGATCCCGATGTGGAGACGGTGGTCAGCGGCATTATGGCGGGCAACCGCCATACGCTGAGCCGTGCAATTACGTTGATTGAGTCGCAACGACCGGATCATCAGCGGAAAGCACATGAAATTCTCGACCGCTGCCTCGCCAAAAAGAGCAACGCCATCCGCATCGGCATTACCGGTTCGCCTGGCGCTGGGAAAAGTACCTTTATTGAGGCGCTTGGCGAGGAGATTATCAAGCAGGGACTCACGCTTGCCGTTTTGGCCATCGACCCCAGCAGCCAGCAATCAAAAGGAAGTATTCTCGGCGACAAGGCACGCATGGAGAGGCTTTCCGGGAGAAAAGAGGCCTTTATACGCCCCACGGCCTCATCGGGCTACCTTGGAGGCACCTCGCCGAAAACCCATGAAGCCATTGTGTTGTGCGAAGCTGCGGGATATGATGTCATTCTAGTAGAGACCGTCGGTGTCGGGCAGTCAGAGGTTCTGGTTGATACTATGGTGGACTTTATCCTGCTGTTGATGCTCCCCGGTTCTGGTGATGAATTGCAGGGTATCAAGCGGGGCATCATGGAAATTGCTGATGCTGTGGCTATCACCAAAACTGATGGTGACCAGTCGGGTATCGCGGCTGTCTCAAGAGCTGAATTCGAGGCCGCTATCAGAATGCTTCCAGCCAAACATCCGTTCTGGCAACCCCAAGTCTTTCTTACCTCCGCCATCACCGGCACCGGCATCACGGAAGTCTGGCAGAACATTTCAGAATATTTTGCCCAGGCCCACACGCAAAATATTCTGGAAGAACGGCGCAGGCAGCAACTCAAGCACCTGCTCTATACGGTGCTGGAAGAGTTGCTGAAAAAAGAGTTTTTTTCTCATCCTGAGGTCGTCAGTGCAATAGAGAGCGTTGAGCAACAAGTGCTTTTATCACAGCTCAGCCCCTTCAGCGGCGCAAGCGCCCTGATGGACGCCTTTACTCGTCGCCGATAAACTCCTTTTCTTCAGCCTTGACAATCAATACCGGGCAATTGGCCTTGCGGACAACCGTCTCGGCAACGCTGCCCATAATAAAGCGACTTAGCCCTTTTTTGCCATGAGAGCCCATAATCACAAGATTGACATCAAGCTCGCCTGATTTTTCAAGGATCACATCCGAAGGATTTCCA
>CAJAAV010000105.1 GCA_903937835.1 uncultured Chlorobiaceae bacterium
AATCGCAAAAGTCAGCCATGGTTCTACCCGCACAAGCAAGGAATTCCTTTTTTAGTACATATTCTCCCTTGCCAGCAGCATAGGATGGTATGGTTACCTGATACAGGGTTCATTGTTGCAAGAGTTGGTTAACGATTGTTAATAGAGCGCAATATTTCCAATATTTCCAAGCATAGCGAATAAAAATACCGCAATAATGGTATAGCGGATCAACGTCAGAGAGAAAAATCAGCATCTCGATTTAAAGCTCAGGAACCATATTCTGAACATCTTTCTGTTGAGGGGGCCTGCACCCGGGAACGCCGAGCTGGAGCTCGGCGTTCCCGGATAGCGTCTGGTTGCTGCGGTGGTTATCATGATGACCTTGGTATGCCACGCAATACGGCAGGTCAGATGTGGTATTCGATATTGTCGATTAATCCCGCTTTTATGGCGTACATGAGAAGTTCAGGGCTACTTGATACGCCAAGTTTACGGAAAATATTTTTTCTGTGTGTCATCACGGTATGAAAGCTGTTATGTTTTTTTACAGCAATCTCTTTTGTTGACAAACCACTGGCAATCAGGCGAACTATCTCAATTTCAGATGTCGTAAGGATACTGATATTTTCAGGCTGTGCATCCCTTTTGAGGAGCGTGTCAAGCACCTCTTCTGAGTAATATTTTTTCCCTTTCAAGGCGGCATCAATGGAATGAAAAAGCTCATTTTGCTCATCGGTTTTAAGGAGGATATTTTTAATTCCAATATCGTTTAACTCTTTTATTTGAAGGTTTGTTATTGAGTTAGTCAAGACAACTGTCGCTGTTGATTGGTACTTTTTTATTAAATCTCCGAGCTCACTGGCCGAATCAAAATCAAAGCGAATATAATCCGTGATAATCAGGGAGATATTTTCTTTCTGCAGAAGCTGCTCTAATTCTGCCGTTGTCCAGACCGTATAAAGCGCACTGAACAGTGGCGACAGGATTGATTTCAGCGCTTCATTGGTTAAAAACTGTGTATCAGCGAGTACGACAGAGATGTTCTTGTAGTTGTTGTGCATGGTTACGCTTTTGTTGCTACTCTCCGAAGCGCCTCATCAAGAGCCTCAATAAGGTCGTCAGGATGTTCAAGCCCGATGGAAAGTCTGATCAGGTCGGGAGAAAGACCACTCTGCAGTTGTTGTTCTTCTGTCAACTGGCTGTGCGAAGTGCTTGCCGGATGGAGGATCAGGCTCTTGGCATCGCCTACATTTGCAAGGTGTGAGAAGAGCTTGATATTGTCGATGATCTCCACGGCAGCATCGTAACCACCCTTGACACCGAAGACTACCATGCCACCAAACCCGTTCTTCAAATCTTTTGAAGCTTTGGCGAAGGATGGGTCGCTTTTCAGACCAGGGTAACGAACCCATGCAACTCCGGAATGTTGTGCAAGATGTTCGGCAACCTTGAGCGCATTTTCTGAATGGCGAGCCATCCTGACGGGCAGGGTTTCAATGCCTTGCAGCAGTATCCACGAATTGTCTGGCGAAATACAGGCGCCAAGGTTTCTGAGTGGCACAGTACGGAACCGCAGGGCGAAAGCGATTGGTGCAAGAGGTTCAGGCAGGTCAATAGCCCAGCGCAGGCCGTGATAGTTGTGGTCAGGTTCGGTGAAGAGCGGATGGCGTCCACCGCTCCAGTTGAAACGTCCGGCATCGGTAATGATGCCACCAATCCCGGCACCGTGGCCGCCGAGCCATTTGGTCAGGGAGTTGATAACAATATCAGCTCCAAGATCGATAGTTTTGAGCAGGTAAGGAGTGGTAAAGGTTGCATCAACGATCAACGGCAGACCATTGCGGTGTGCTACCTCGGCTATGGCTTTAACGTCGGTGTAGTCGAGCACTGGATTGCCGATGGTTTCAATATAGAGTGCTCTTGTTTTTTCGTTGATTGCCTGTTCAAAATTAGCAGGATCTTTCGGGTCAACAAAGGTGACGTTGATGCCAAGCTTTGGAAGAATGGCATCGAACTGGGTGTAGGTGCCGCCGTAGAGGTTGTTTGCTGAGACGATATTGTCCCCAGCCTCGGCTATTGTGATAATGGTATTGAAAATGGCTGCGGTGCCCGATGCGACGGCAACCGAAGCGGCGCCACCTTCAAGCCGGGTGACTCGCTGCTCCAGAGTGTCGGTTGTCGGGTTCATCAAACGGGTATAGATATTTCCAAGCTCTTTCAAGGCAAAAAGGTTTGCAGCATGTTCCGTGCTTTTAAAGAGATAGGAGGTTGTGCGATACACTGGCACTCCGCGGGAGAGAGTTGCGTCAACGGGCTGGCCTGCGTGCAGGGCAAGCGTTTCAAAGCGATAGTTTTCTGAACTCATTTTAAATACTCTCCTTAATTAAATGGTGATGTTTACGATAAATCTTATGTAGTTTTTTGTTCGTTTATCTGTGCCCTGTTTCCGAAGAGCCTGAAGCGTTGCAGATTGAACTGGTAGAACAGGAAGCAGCCGAAGCAGAAGCCTGCAAGCGCTATGGTGGCTGCAACAGCAACTATTCCAGAAAGGATCCACCCGACAAGAGGTGCGCCTGAAAGAAAGGCGATCTGGGCTCCTCCGAGCAGAATTGCCGCAATGGAGTTATTGAACCGCATGAGTCTCGGATCTTCACTTTCAGCAGTCATGTTTTGTTTGGCAAAAAGGCGTGAGCCGATGAAAAAAATGAGGCTGCCGTTTTTACCAAAAACTACAGCGAAAAGAATTATAACAAAAAGTGCGGTGGTCACAATCGGCAACTGGAACACTATGGCAGATGCAATGCCCACGAGCAGCACCACACGGTTCAGTTTTACAATCGGTAACGGGATGCCAACGCATGTGGCTGATGTTGCTGTAGATGACATGATATGCGATCTCTTAATTGTAATTGGTATGCTCGAATAAAACGAAAAAAACCGGCTCTGACATTCAGAGCCGGTATGCAAGATTGTACTTCATGAAATGATTATGAGTAACTATCCCCTCCCCGATATCCCTGAGCCAGAATGGCGTTGACATCTGCAACAGCACATCGTAAAGGTTTTTGAAGTCAGTGCGTTCATAAGTCAACTGTTTTCCGTTAGTAATTAACGATTGTTAATCATTTTCCTGAAAATATCCAAAAAAATCTTGTGCTTTTTTAAGATTTAAGTGTGTTCAGCTTATCCCGATGATAACGCTTGAGGCCTTGAATGCAGCGCAGGCATGGTCGCCCTCTTTCAGTGACATCTTTTCTGAACTGCCATGAGTAATAACGGCGGAGATGACATTGCCACCACCAATTTCCACATCAACTTCTGTACTGACCGGCCCTTCGATAAGCTTGCTGATTATACCTGGCAAAATATTGCGTGTACTTATTTTAGCCTCGTGCAGCTCCTGGCCGATAATAATTGAGCTTGCCTTGATGATGGCATAAGCATTCAAACCCTCTTTCAGTCCCAGGTTATCAACGGAACCATTGGTGATAATGGCGACAATACGGCTTCCTCCATTGAGCAGAAGGACAACTTCAGCATTGACTGCGCCCTTGATGATTTTTTCCACCGTACCTGAAAAGATGTTGCGTGCACTGATTTTCATAGCTATTCGTTTAAGAAATTGATAAAGATGATTGCTCTCCCCGAGACGATCTCCAAGATTTTGAAGAAACTTCCGGTGCTCTTCCTGAACAACACGGAACTGTTCAATAACTTTTTTCCCCTCTTTGGTCAACAGTGTGCCACCACCACCTTTTCCCCCTGTTACGCGGTCAACCAGAGGCTTTTCTGAAAGATTATTCATCATGTTGACCAAATGCCATGCCGTCTTGTAGCTGATACCGACAGCTTTTGCAGCGCTGCTGATTGAGCCAAGCTCATCGATTTTTTCCAGCAGGGCAATCCGGTCGCCTCCGAGAAACCTGTTTTCAGCCTTCTGAAACCAGACAGCCCCGTCAAGGCCGATTAGCTCTTTACTGCATGTCATTCCCCAACTCCTCCCGAAGTGGTCATAAAACTATTCGTTTGTGAAATTCCTGAAAAGGAGTGAGCGTGATGCGGCTCTTAAGGCTTTTCAGAAATTGAAATATCTGACAACAAGATACATGATCACAGGCAAAGGATAAAATAAAACCAGGCAACGGTTGACGTAGTCATCCAATGAGCGATCGTATGATGAACCATCCATTCCTAAAACATTTTACCACAAAGTAACTGTCGGTAATGCTATGTTATATTGCATAAGGTGCTGGCTCATGAAAAAAGGGCGGCGCTTTTTTCTCTATAACGCTTTTTTTCGCCCTTTTTTTCTTTCAGCATGAGCAGTACCTTCCAGAGTTCCCTTGTCGATACGTTTCAACGACCTGTAGATTATGTACGTATAGCCGTCACTTCGCGGTGCAACCTGAGATGCTCCTACTGCATGAGTGAGGCGCATCAAGAGAGTACCGATGCTCACTCTCAACTGAGCAAGCAGGAGATCGTGACTATCATAAAGGTGCTTGCCACACTCGGGGTAACAAAGGTGCGGTTTACCGGAGGGGAACCTCTTCTGCGCATGGATATTGTAGAATTGGTTCGTGAAGCAAAAAAAATTGCAGGCATAAAAACGGTAAACCTGACAACCAACGGCCTGCTGCTCGACAGTTTTCTTCCCGCTCTTGTTGATGCAGGCCTCGACGCCATTAATTTCAGTATTGATACTCTTGATCGAGAACGATATCATACTATAACAAGGAGAGACGAGTATCGTCGAGTGCGCGACAATCTCGACAACCTTCTTGCAACGGCAGTTATTCCCACAAAACTCAATGTGGTTCTGATGCGGGATATCAATAGCGATGAAATTTTGCGATTTGTTGACCTTACCAGAGAGCATGCCGTCACTGTGCGATTTCTGGAGCTGCAACCCTTTGATGACCATCAAATATGGCGCACCGGAAAATTTTTCAGTGCTGACAAAATTCAGGAGTTATTGAAAAGTAATTACTCCGGGCTTCAGACCATCAGGGGCCACTCAACCCAGTATTTCAGTTATGTTTTGCCTGATCATAAGGGCTCGATTGCTATTATTCCTGCGTTTACAAGAAATTTCTGCAGCCAGTGCAACAAGATCCGTATTACCTCGGACGGGAAAATCATCAGTTGCCTTTATGAGCAAAAGGGGTTGAAGTTGTTGCCACTGCTTCGCAGCAATGCCAGCCATGAATCAATCTCGGATTTGTTCCGGAAAGCAGTGTCACTGAAACCCCTGGACGGAAAGCATTCTGCCAAAGATACCGGCAGAACAAGTATGTCAGAAATCGGCGGGTAGAAAGTACCCTTATCTTTTCTGGAACAGTTGTCCTGTTTCCGGAAAAAAGAAAAGCGCTACGGTATTGAGAAGAAAACCGTTCCGAGTGCTACTGAGACTTGATTTCCCTGAAAAATTCCTTTTGACATGCTACTTCTACCCCCGTTACCACAAGAAAAAGAGGGGGGTGAGGTCTTTTTTTTGCTACCAATATTCCGCCCCGCAGGGGCTGGAAAACAAGGAGCATTTTCTTAAATCCTGCAGGGATGACATGTTGGTAGAAACCAGCATAACCAACCCTCTTTTTTTCCTGGAAGCGTTACAGATGAGGATTTTTGAAAATCCCTCTGAAGGGTCAAATCGGGCAGGGCGCTATATCAGGCAGTTGAGCGGTTATCGTGCTTTCATGCCAGCGCCATTACCACCTGAGCTACCTATCCGGATTGCAGGCGAGTTGCAGGTTTTACTCTCCCAGGCAGACAGGGAAAGTGTCGGAACATTGGAAGACTGAACGTGCGAAGTGGTTATTTGCCAGGATGGCCCGTCCGGTTCGAGCTGAAGATGAAGTCGTGACTTGCTTTCGCGATGGGATATAATTGACACTTTGAGATAATGGCAGAGATCCATTCCGAAACCGTGAAAGGAACCACGCTCGACATAGCCGCCGAAAACCGTGCCCGGCTGAAACAGCTCTTTCCAACCGTCTTTACCGAAACCCGCAACGAGAAAGGCGAACTCTGCGAATCCATCGACTTTGAAAAGCTCAAGGCCGAACTTGGCACCTTCAGCGACACGTTCGAGTCACGCCGTGAGCGCTACGGCATGGAGTGGCCCGGTAAAAAAGAGGCCCTCCACCTGATCCAGACACTCAGCTCCGCCACGCTCAAACCCTGCCGTCAGGAGTCAGTGAATTTCGACACCACCAAAAATCTCTTTATTGAAGGCGACAACCTCGAAGTGCTCAAGCTGCTTCAGACCAGCTATTACGGCAAGGTCAAGATGATCTACATCGACCCGCCCTACAACACCGGCAAAGAGTTCATCTACCCCGACAACTTCAGCGAAAGCCTTGAGACCTATCTCGAATATGCCGGGCATGAGGGGCGATGGAAGGATAGCCAGTCTGCAAATGCGCAGGAAAATCCCCGCTACCATACCCGATGGATGAACATGATGTACCCAAGGCTCTACCTGGCCCGGAATCTGTTACGGGACGACGGTGTGATTTTTATCAGTATTGACGATAATGAGGTGAGCAATCTGCGGAAACTGTGCGATGAGATTTTCGGAGAGGAGAATTTTGTGGCTGTGTTTCCCTGGAAAAA
>CAJAAV010000106.1 GCA_903937835.1 uncultured Chlorobiaceae bacterium
AGTCATCTGAAATCAATTTAGCCTGCAACATTAAATCCGCATTGGCTTTACTTGCATAATTAGCTTCGTAAGGAACCCCTAATGTGCGCATCGCATTAATCTTAAGCGGCGTTGATGCAGTATCTAAATTATCATCAATCAAAAATGAATAAGAAGGCATGACTGAACCCGTTGATATTGCACCAGGTTCTTCCAAATGATTATAATGCCAAGTATTTGATTTTTTCAAATTACCTGCGCCTTCCCTTGCCAAATCTGGACCGGTACGCTTACTACCCCATTGAAATGGATGATCATACACAAACTCACCTGCTTTACTATACTCACCATAACGCCTGAGAAAGTTGATGTGGAGAACGCTCTATGAGCAGTTACCAACATACAACTGAGTATCTTCTTGGACTTCTCAAAGAATTGCTTGCACTACCCAAAGAAACCGAATGGGTTGAGTTCAAGCAAAATAACGATGACCCAAAAGAAATCGGTGAGTATATCTCCGCACTTTCAAATTCGGCAGCGCTCTGCGGTAAAGCCTTTGCCTATCTTGTATGGGGCATTACAGATGGCACACGAGAAATAGCAGGCACTACCTTTAAACCAGGAGCTGCAAAAAAAGGGAATGAAGAACTCGAAAACTGGCTACTTCGATTATTAAATCCGCGTATTGCGTTTGGATTTTATGAATTCGAAACCAATAGCGGTAGCACGGTTGTCATTCTTGAAATAAGCAAAGCATCCAAGCATCCTGTTCAATTTCAGGGACATGAATACATTCGCATCGGCTCATACAAAAAGTCGCTGAAAGAGTTTCCGGAAAAAGAGCGGACATTGTGGCGTATTTTCGATGCAACACCCTTTGAGGCAATGGTTGCCAAATCAAACCAGACATCAGACGATGTCCTTGGTCTGCTCAACTACCCCGACTATTTTGAACTGTTAAAACTGCCTCTACCGGATAATAAGCACGGTATTCTCAAACGCCTTCAAGAAGAACAGTTCATTTCCCCAAGCGGTTCTGGCAATTGGGACATCACCAATTTTGGAGCGATTCTTTTTGCCCGCAGATTTGATGATTTCAGCAGTTTGAAACGAAAAGCTGTTCGCGTAATACTTTACAAGAACAATTCTCGAATAGAAACTCAAAAAGAGCAGGTTGGAAGCAAAGGTTACGCGACGGGTTTTGAGGGGCTCATCGAATTCATTATGACACTTGTACCCTCAAACGAAATTATTGAAAAAGCTTTGCGCAGGACTGTCCCCATGTATCCAGAGTTGGCTATTCGCGAGCTTGTCGCCAATGCAATCATTCATCAGGATTTCGTAATTCATGGCACAGGGCCAATGGTTGAGATTTTTTCCGACAGAATTGAGATTACTAACCCAGGACAACCTATGGTAAGTACCGATCGCTTTCTGGACTCTCCACCTCGATCCCGCAACGAGGGTGTTGCATCATTTCTCCGACGAATTGGTGTATGTGAAGAAAGGGGCAGTGGAATTGACAAGGTTGTTTTTCAGACTGAATTTTATCAACTGCCAGCCCCCCTTTTTGAAATCGCTGGTGATAATACTCGGACGGTTTTATTTGCTCATAAATCCTATGCTGATATGGACCGAAAAGATCGGGTTCGTGCCACGTATCTTCATGCCTGTCTTCGTTATGTCCAGCGAGACTACCTGACCAATACGTCACTGCGTGAACGATTTGGTATCGAAAAAGAAAACAGCTCAATGGTTTCTCGGGTGATCAGGGATGCCATGGAAGACGGAGCAATCAAGCCGGTCGATCCTGAAAGCGAATCGAGAAAACTTGCACGTTACTGGCCAATATGGGCATAAATTGTATTTGACGGCTATTTGACTGGATGCAAGAAAAAGCCGTAGCCATAAAACAGAACTCTTTTAATATCAAGACGTTATAATATTTTTTCTATTTGACGGCTATTTGACTGACAAGAAAAAACTATGAAAGCAACCACGGAAAAAGCATTCGAGGCATATATCGAGGGTAGCATGGCAGAGCGCGGCTGGCTGACTGGTTCCAAAATGCTCTGGGATAAAAACAGGGCGCTTTTTCCTGCCTACGTCATTGACTTTATTCGCGATACTCAGCCTGCGCTCTGGGAGCAGATGGAAAAGCTGCACGGGAGTGAGCTTGCCCAAAAGCTGATTGAGACACTGGTGAAGGAGCGGGAGAGCAAGGGAACCATGCACATCATCCGGCATGGCTTCAAGTTTTACGGCAAGAACTTCCGGCTCGCCAGTTTCAAACCGGCGCACGGACTGGTGCAGGAGACCCTGACGCTGTTTGAGAAAAACCGCCTCCATGTTACCCGCCAAGTTGCCTGCCACCCCTCTGATACGAGTACGGTTGACATGGTGCTCTCCCTGAACGGGATTCCTCTCTGCACCCTGGAGCTGAAAAATCCGGCAACAGGGCAAAACTCGAAACATGCCATAGCACAATATAAAGATGAGCGCGATCCTCGGGCTCCCCTCTTTCAGTTCATGAAGGGGGCTGTGGTTCACTTCGCCGTTGATCCTGATGAAATATACATGGCTACCCGACTGAACAGGGAGAAGAGCTTTTTTCTCCCCTTCAACCGGGGCAGCGAACCCGGCGCCATGAGTTGCGGCAAGGGCAATCCACAGCATCCATCGGGCCACCGTACCGGCTATTTCTGGGAAGAGGTGCTGGAACGGGAGAGCTTTCTTGATATTGTCGGCAGCTTCATTTTTCTGGAGACGAGCGAAACCACCGTTGATGATGGCGCTGGAGGGCGCAAGAAGGTGACACGAGAGAACATGATCTTCCCCCGCTATCATCAACTGGATGCGGTGCGCAAGCTCACCTCCTCGGCACAGAATGAACGGCCGGGAAACAACTATCTGATTCAGCATTCGGCAGGAAGCGGTAAAACCAACAGCATCTCCTGGCTGTCGCACCGCCTTTCGAGCCTTCACTGCGCAGACGACAGCAAGGTGTTCGATTGCGTCGTGGTCATTACCGACCGGCGTGTGCTTGATAAACAGCTTCAGGATGCCATCTACCAGATCGAACATGCGCAGGGCGTTGTAAAAGCGATTGACGAGAACTCCCGCCAGTTGGCTGAAGCGTTGGTTGATGGCACCAAGATCGTCATCACCACCTTGCAGAAGTTCCCCTTTATCCTGCGAGGGCTGCTGCACATCGCCGGGGCGGATAACCCTGACAAGCCGGATGAAGCGGCCATTACAAAAGCTCAGGAGTGGCAGGAGGCTATTGCCGCACGCCGGTACGCCGTGATTGTTGATGAGGCGCATTCAAGCCAGACGGGTGAAACTGCCCGTGAATTGAAGCGCATTCTTGGCGCAGGCACTGAACAGGGTTCCGAAGAGAGCGACATCGACTGGGAAGATGGTCTGAACAAGGTAATGGAGTCACGCGGCAGGCAGAAGAATCTGAGCTTTTTTGCCTTCACCGCCACTCCAAAAGGGAAAACCCTTGAGCTTTTCGGGCGCAAGGGTGAGAGTGGCAAACCGGAAGCTTTTCATACCTATTCGATGAAACAGGCCATTGAGGAGGGCTTTATTCTTGACGTGCTCCAGCGTTACACCACCTACAAAACCTATTTCAGGCTGGTCAAAAGCGTTGAAGATGATCCGGCCATGCCGAACAAAAAAGCACGAAAAAAACTGGCCAAGTTCATGGCACTCCATCCCCATAACATCGAACAGAAAACGGAGATTATCGTAGAACATTTCCGTGCGCATGTGAAGCAGAAGCTTGGCGGTCGGGGAAAAGCGATGGTGGTGACCGGTTCGCGCCTGCACGCCGTGCGCTATATGCTGGCCTTTCAGCGCTACATTGAGGAGAACCACTATGCCGATATTCGTCCGCTGGTAGCCTTCAGCGGAACCGTCAAAGACCCTGCTTCAGGGAATGAATACACCGAGCCCGCCATGAATCTTGATGTGGTGAGCGGGAAGCACATCACTGAAGCACAGTTACCCGACAAGTTCGACTCGTCAGATTATCAGCTTCTTCTGGTCGCCAATAAATACCAGACCGGCTTTGACCAGCCGCTGCTGTGCGCCATGTATGTGGACAAACGGCTTGACGGTGTTCAGGCAGTTCAAACCCTCTCCCGACTCAACCGTAACAGTGCCGGTAAAGAGGAGCCCTTTGTGCTCGACTTTGTCAATGAAGCAGAGGATATCTACAAGGCCTTTAAGCCCTACTACAACGTTACGACGCTCGAAGAGCCATCCGACCCTAATCATCTTGAAAAACTCAAGCATGAGTTGAATGCCTTGCAGGTCTACTTGTGGTCAGAAGTGGCCGGATTCTGTCAGGTGTTTTACCTGCCGCATCACAGGCAAAATCCCTCGGATCACGCTCGTATGGAAAAAATGATACAACCGGCAGTGGACCGATTCAAAGTTCTTGATGAGGAACAGAGAGAGGCTTTCTATGAAAAAATAACAGCTTGTACGCAGTTCTATGCTTTCATCAGCCAGATTATCCCCTATTCCGACCAAGAGCTGGAGATGCTTTACAGCTTCAGCCGATATCTGATACCACACCTTGACCAAGGCGACACTGCGGCAAATCCTGATCCTGAAAAGGAGGTTACGCTCCAGTATTACCGGATAGAAAAAGTGATGTCTGCCGGGATTATACTTGAGAGTGACGAGCAATACGGCGTGAAATCACCAACCGCTGTCGGAACCGGCAAAGCAAAGGATGAAGAGAAGCCTCTCTCCGAGATTATTCAGGCGCTGAACGAACGATTCGGTACCGACTTCACCGACGAAGACCGCCTCTTCTTCGACCAGATCATGGAAAAAGCCTCAAAGGACGAGCGGGTCATACAAACAGCCATAGCCAACCCGCTCGACAAGTTTGAACTCGGTATCAAAACCATTATTGAATCACTCATGATGCAGCGAATGACCGAAAACGATGGCATTGTCACACGGTATATGGACGATTCGAGCTTCCAGAAAACGATATACCCGATACTGGCAAAGGAGATCTACAGGAGTATTCTGAAAAAGCAGGAGTGAGTAGGGGACAACTCTTCGAGATTTTCGAAGAGTTCAGTGTGGTGTTTCAAAGTGGTGAGGGGAGATGGTTAGAAAGTGCTCAAAAACCGGGATTGATTGTGGTAGCAGGGCCAAATGGTTCTGGCAAAACCACCATTACCGAAAAACTGCTCCGCCACGAATGGATGGAGGATTGTCAATACATCAATCCCGATCTGATTGCAAAGCAAGAGTTTGGAGACTGGAATTCCCCTGCCGCTGTGATTCAGGCAGCAAACAAGGCAAAGGCCACCAGAGACTATTGCTTGGCCCATAACATCAGCATCGCCTTTGAAACGGTATTCTCTACACAGGAAAAGCTGGAGTTTCTCAATCGGGCAAAAGATGCCGGATTTTTTATTCGTTTCTTCTTCGTGTGACCTCTTGAAACACTGGCAAAGTTGCCTTCACCAATTGAACGGGTCAACAAACGAAAGCTTCGTGCAAAGGATTCTGTCAACACGGTATGGTGGTTTAGTAAAACCAACTTTGACTGCATTCTTGAACCACTAAAGTCAAAGAGCCCGGAAAAGAAGCAGAATACCAACCTTCTTATCATGATTTATACTGAAATTCAAACATGAATCCGAACGATCTCATTATTTACAAAACGCCGGACGGAAAAGCTTCGGTAGCACTCTATGCGCATGGCGATGATGTCTGGCTAACACAAAAGCAGTTGGTCGATCTTTTTGCCACCTCCAAGTCAACCATCAGTGAACATATCACTAATATCTTGCAAGAAAAAGAGTTAGATGAAAATTCAGTTGTTCGGAATTTCCGAACAACTGCCAATGACGGCAAAGAATATTTGATAACGCACTATGCGTTGCCAATGATATTGGCTATTGGTTTTCGTGTGCGGAGTATGCGAGGGACAC
>CAJAAV010000107.1 GCA_903937835.1 uncultured Chlorobiaceae bacterium
CGTGCAAACTGTCATGGGCAACTACCGCTGGTCTACCGAATCAGTAGCCAGAGATCGGCTGTTCCTGGAATATCTGGGAGTGACCTCCTGATAGTGCGCGCTTTATCCGACTTTCAGGCTGATAATAAAAGCCTCACCACGAGCAGCACGCTCAACCAGTTGGGCAAGTTGGGTTTCCGCATCATGAAGCGTGACGGTCTGCATTTTCGGTATCATTATTATCCCTCCTGTTCAATTAGAATATGGTTGTTCATCAGGTTAGCCTTTCGACGCGCCAACTCCTCTTTCTGCCATTCATAGAGTGGAACATCTGCCGGTGTAGCTGCCAGATCATCCCAAAGATCTTCAACCAGTTACAGCTTCTCTGGTGGAGTCAGATCAAATACAGAAACAGTATGAGTATTCATGACAGTCTCTTTTGGCGATTATGTTGAGCAACTGCCCCTTGCTATTCGAGGGAGTCGAGCACAACAGCGCAAAGTTGCGCAGTGGAAATGTGCGACCGGCACAAATCCTGATGCTGGATACTCCACATCCGGGAAGCACCATTATTACAGTTCACTTTCTGCAATACCCGCAACTTTCATAAAGTGCTTGAGTAACCCAAGTTTCATATCTGCGTTGCCATGGACAGGCAATGAGATTCTGGCTGGACTGCCAGCTTTCATATACACATGATGACTACCGCTAACCCGAACCAATTTCCAACCCCGACGCTCAAGCAGTCGTGCAAATGCTTTTCCCGATATGGATTTCAAACCACAAGCTCCAATACTTTGTCATTCTCAGAAACTTCAATCTCTTCCAAATCAACTGATAAACATGCGGCCACAGCTTCAGTTACATTCGCCAGGAGTTCCTCAACTGTATCGCCTTGAGTGGCGCAGCCTGAAATTGCAGGAACTTCTGCCCAATAACCACCCTCTTCGGCTTCGTGAATAATGACTTTAAGTTTCATATTGTTTTCTCCGTTATTTCTCTGGCACCTATAGGGATACTCTTATCGCTTGCAATGCTTGTCTATAGCAGATAACTGCCCCTTGTTCTGCCTGACGTGCAGCTCAAGAACCGGCCCTCCTGAATTAAACCATAATGAAAAGATCCTCAACTGCTCTGGATTCTGGATAAGCAGTAGAAGAGATGCCTTACAAATAATACCTGTTTCGAGGTTCTGTATTAAACCTTGCCTGATCAAAATCGGAGTGGAAAATTGCTTGGGCATGAATCGGTGTCATTCAAGGATCTCATGATTACCCGTAAAACATCTCCTCACTTATGCAAAAATATTTCAGCAATATCGCCACCAGAATTCCTGACCTTATCCCTGTGATGAAGCCTCATTTTCCTTTTTTTGCTGCTCCTGGGGCTTGAAAGGCGGTGCCACCTGAGAATTCGGGGGTGGGGGACGTTTAGTTATAACACGTGGAGGATTCATATTTCTTGTCACCGTACCTATCTCTATGGTAACAGGCTGCCCTTTGAAAGGATCATAAACTTCAGTCATTGCCGTTGCGTTTAAGATTAATAAGAACTATGGAACACGTCTGAATTCCAAAACAGCATTTTTTCGATCAAGGCCAAGATACAAAACAGGGATTGTATCAACCTGCACCAGCCCCTCATTACCCGCTGATGTGCCAAATACCATGACTTGTGTCATCAATAATTCTCGTTCATCACCCCCATCCGAGTAACCCAACACATATCCCTGATAAACCTTGCCATCACTAGGGTGACGAACTGACACCCAGTGATCTATTGTGGGTGAATTGAGAGTCAAATTCCAAATATCAATCTCACCGGTTCTCTTCAGGCCAAGCCTCATCAAATAACGATGCGGTAAACTATATTGCCGCAGAACGGCAACAACAAACCCAATAACCACTGCAACAGCAGATGCAAAGACAATCTGTATTGCATCCAACCCCCTTGCAGGGTTCAATATCGCTAATCCGAGACTGTTTTCGCCAACAATTTGCCAAAAATTCTTTCCTTCCGGCAGGAACCACCAACGATACAAGCCTTCAAGAAAGCCGGTAATCAAATAGCAAATAATACCATAGACGAATATCAGCAATCCACTTTCAAAATCTGATCGGGGACGTTTGGGGCCAAGTGACTTCACAAGTCCATAAGCAATAATTCCCGGGATTAGCAGAAAAAGAATTTTGAGACCAAACTCATCAACTTTGGGAAACATGATTTTTTATCCTGTAACTCGTGAAAGAAAGCTGGATAGTGGCAATGAAAAAAGGTGGTTTGCGCAACCTGTTGGCTCATAAACCCGATTGAACATACACTAAAATTACAAATATTTTGCAATACTAACAACACAAAACCTGACGAAGAGGGGAAACTGAAATTCTCCTTTGTCAATCTGATGGCCTTTCACCGTGCGCTGGTGCTGGTGGACGATTTGCAAACCTTCTTATCATACACACAGCAGCCGTTGCTTTTTCGTGCCGTTGGCGACCGCACTGGAGCCCAATCAGCAACTCACAGTACACCTCCAGCATAACCGATACAGAAATTTTCGGAGATTTCATTCACACTCATCCCATCGCCTCCAGTTCACCAGATTTGAACAGAGAGCCAAGTGAATACTCCTTGAGCCAGTAGTTCAGCTCATCCCCACGTATGGTTTTCAGTTGCGTCTCACCATTTTCCCACTTTGCTATTGTTGTGGTTGGTATGGTTCCAGCAAACGCATTCAAAAAATTGGGAGAATGGGTCGTCAAAATAACCTGTGATCTTGTCGCTGCATCTATGGCATATTCGGCAATCAGGGGAAGCATGGAAGGATGAAGCCCGGTCTCTGGCTCATCAATGGCAATAACCGGAGCGGGAGATGGACTTGCAAGAACGGTCAGCAAAAAAAGAAAACGGAGTGTTCCATCCGAAAGTTCAGCCGCCGATTGCTCCCGTTTCAATGATTTCCAGCGAATCCGCATTTGTATTCTCTGATCCGATGCGGGCGGAAAAACCAGCTCCTCAAAATCATCACCAAAGGCAGCCCGCATGGCGGAATTAATATCCCTCTTGAAATCACGATCGCCGGTATAGAGCGTATGCAGCACACTGACAAGATTTTGCCCATCAGGATCAACCCGTTTTTCCAGCCTCGCAATTGCAGGCTGACGAATGGGGGCATCCTTACCAGTCATTACATCATGATATACCGCTATAGACGAGAGCCATTTCTGGAATGGTGGAATCAGGTGATTATGAAATGGTCCCGATAATTCAGAAAGAAAGCTCTCCTCCTCAGCAAGAAAATCATCCGGTGTTGAAACAATTTGCTCTGTTTCGCCAAAAATAACAGCCAGCCTTCCCGTTCTTTCCAGCAATTTGACTGTTGGTGATTCCAAACCATCCTGAACCTTTTGCGATTGCGTTAACCGCTCTTTTTCGACACGGAACGAACTGCCCTTTCCAACTCTTGCCATTGCAAGCTCATACAGTTTTCCCCCTGAATAGAGCTCATCTTCCATTGTTTCCAGAGAAAACTTGATGGATGATGCCACACCATCCCAAACGATTGAATCCATTCCACCTGACGACTGAATATATTTTCCCAGCCTTCCTTGGGCAGAAATTGCAATCAACTCCAAAAAAGCAAAAGATTAGACTTGC
This sequence comes from uncultured Chlorobiaceae bacterium, assembly GCA_903937835.1. Taxonomy (GTDB): domain Bacteria; phylum Bacteroidota; class Chlorobiia; order Chlorobiales; family Chlorobiaceae; genus Chlorobium. Next base: position 3,634 of record CAJAAV010000107.1, read on the forward strand.
CGGTTCCGTTGGGGCCGATAATCACATTGAGATCGCCGGGCATCCATGATACGTTTCGGAGCGAACGGAAGCCTTCAATATCCAGTTGTTTGATTTTCACTTTTTATCTCCATATATGGCAAAATTGTACACTCTCGGGCGATCTTGCTTGAGTTCCTGACCAAGAATGGATTTGTACTCTCACGAAAAATCTTTGGTGTACTCAACAATTTTCAGGATCAGACAACAGATTACGGGGAGATCATAGTATAGCACCATAATCCAAAATATTTTTCCACTGGGGGCGTTGCCCCCGGTACCCCCTTAATTGCTGAATAGATAAATGGTTAAAAAGCCCGCACAGCCCGAACACACCATCCGCGGTACCTGAAGTAGTAGTTCTGGCCGCCACTGGTGAAGTACTGTCCCCATGCGTAACTCGCACTGACCTCCGTAGAACTCCAGTAGATGTAGTCGGAAAAACCGCCAACAGCACTTTTAGCATGATAAAGGTCATTGAGCTCACTTTGGCTCGGCAAACGCCACCCACCACCGAGGGCTGCGCATTTTGCTTTCGCATCTTCCCATGTAAACCGCCCTTCAGATTTACCCTCAGAGTGACCTGATAAATCCGCTTTTGCTGCAATCAGTCCGTGTTGGCCTGTAGCATCAAGCGAGAAAATTTTTCCTCCGCCATATTCGTCACCGATTTTCAGCGTTTTTTTCGGTTCCGCTTCTTGTCGAGCCTTTACCACTGCCGCTTCGCGACGAGCAGCCTCTTTATCTGCTATCAATTTTGCAACTTTTGCTTCGCGACGGGCATCTGCATCCAGCTTTTCCTTTGCTTTCGCCTCGCGACGAGCCACATCTTTCTCTGCCTTCAACCGAGCTTCTTCTTTTCGAAGAGCTTCTGCTTCCTGCTTTGCCTTTGCAGCTTCTGCTGCACGATGAGATACAGCATCTTTCGCCGCAACCAAACGCGCATCCTCCGCTTTTCGACGAGCATCTGCATCTTGCCTTGCCTTTGCGGCTTCAGCTTCACGACGAGTGGCCGCATCTTGCTCTGCCTTCAACCGGGCGGCATCCGCTTTTCGACGGGTATCGGCCTCCATATTTCCTTTTACGACCTCAGCGCTGGGCGCAGATATATTTTCAACTTTTGACGGTTGCTGCTTCATACTCCAGACAACGCCAAGTATAACCAGCATAACAACCGCGACAGCTATTGCAAGCTGGTTTTTTTGAACCCAGTTTACGTTTCCAACCGGTTGCCGCTCTGATTTACGTTGTGGTGATGTGTGCCCGGCACCCCCTAATGAAACCGTGTCCGGCTTTGACACCGGACGTGAGTCTGTAACAGGCTGTGTTGCAGGAAAAATTTTGGATTCAATCGCGTCAATGAGTAACTGAAATCCCTGATGAGCGTTGTTGTTTTGCCAGTCAGAGAGATCCGCTGCATGAATCCGCCGAAATCCCATTGGCGGTTCAACCATATCAAGAAAAAGAGGCACAAAAGTATCCCTTTTCTTGGCCACGTCCGCCTCTTCTTTAACCCAATCAGACTTTACAGAAGAGTGCGACCATACAACAAGAACACAGGGCGACTCTTCCAACGCTTTGCCAATGGAGTCCTCCCATGTTTTCCCTGGCGGAATCTTTTTATCCCAAAAAACACTCCAACGTTTTTCAAGCTCTTGAACTATTGGCCTGACACGCTCCTGATCCTCGTGGGCATAGCTGATAAAAATATCGGGCATGAATCGGTATCAATTTTTTATCGGGCAGGAAACCTGTGAACAGTTGGTTGGAATATAGTCATTTGCCCTATTTTTATGCCATCACCCTGCTCTTGTAGCGATGGATAGAATCTATTGAGTCTCTCTTGATCTGCATCCCCTCCTCAAGGTCATAGTCATCTTGCAGACCCAGCCAGAACTTGGCGGAATTGCCGAAATATTGTGAAAGACGCAATGCCGTGTCGGCCGTAACACGTCGCTTCCCTTTCACTATCCCGGATATCCGTGTCTGAGGAATCCCGATATCTTTGGAAAGCCTGTAAGCCGAGATCTCCAGTGGAATTAAAAACTCTTCCATCAAAACCTCTCCCGGATGAATATTTCTGAGTTCGTTCATTTCAGCGGCATTTCGCCATCCGGTGATTTGTTTACCAATTCCATCCATGAGGCCGGAAATCTCGGCCTGCTTTTTCATGGGCAGAATTTTCAGGTCAACACATAGACGCACCTCCAGTTTAAGGATTTCAAAATCGTCAAGAAATACTTCAAGATACTCGGTCTTGCTTTTTGCTTTGTTGGCCCTGTAGATGCTGCGCACCAGTACAATGCTGTCGTGCTTGAGATCCTGACCAAGCGAGTATTTGTACTCTCGAGGAAAATCTTTGGTGTACTCAAAGATTTTCAGGATCAGACGATAGACATCACGATACACTGGTAAATCATAGTAAAGCGCCATAGTCCAAAATATTTTTTTACTGGGGGCGCTGCCCCCGGTACCCCCTTAATTGTTGAATAGATAAATAGTTAAAAAGCCCGCACAGCCCGAACACACCATCTGAAGTCCTTGTTGAAGCCGTACTGGTAGCCATTGTAGAAGTTCTGTAGCCATGCGACAGTCGCACTGTACTCCGTAGAACTCCAGTAGGAGTTGTCGGAAAAACCGCCAACAGCACTTCTGTTGAGATAGAGCTGATTCAACTCCTCTTTACTTGGTAAACGCCAGTCGATGCAATCGTGTTCACTCAGTTCGTCGCATGCCTTCCTCGCAGCCTCCCAGGTATATTTGTCACCTCCAGGCAGATCAGCTTCAGCAGCAATCAGGCCATGCCGTTCACCGTCAACATAACCCTTATCACCTGGCTGGAAGATATAAGCTATTTTCCCACCACCATAGTAATTACCGATTTTTTCGAGGTCTTCATTGTGGGTTGGTGAAAGTTTAAAGATCGAAATGAACTCATTACTGTAAAAAGCGCGATTCCAATTTTCAGCAGTTTTAATTCGATAGGGTTCCATCTCCTTTACCTCCCTGAAATTGGCAGAAAAAAGGTCAGCTTTTGCAAGATCAGCACCCCCAAGATTGGCTCCCTGAAAATTGGCCTCATTGAGCTGAGCATTCTTGAGACTGGCTCCTCTGAGGTTTGTGCCCTGAAGATTGGCTCCGATCAGGGAAACTCCCTGAAGCTGGGCCATCCGAAGGTTTGCCCCCTTCAGATTGGCGTTACTCATGTCGGCGCCGGTCAAATCCACCCCTTGCAGCCATGCGTCATGAAGATCTTCCCGCTGGAGATTCAGTGGCCTGCGGAATGAGTCGGACACAGAGGGGAAATATCCCATGTACCCAACAACCAGAGCGAGGAGTATCCAGCGGGGAGTATTCCACCAGCGCCGCCGCTGCTCTTTGGGACAACGATTAATCTGCAAAAAAAGAAGGGAGATTGTCACGAAAGAGGCGACATAAAACATCGGACGAATCAACTCTTTGAGGGCAAACGCTTTATATGCCAGGAAGCACAATACCAGCGGTACAAACCAGTAAAAGATAAAGTTTGTGACAAATCGGGGCAAAAGGTCACTAAAACTGAAAATGGCTGGAACACTCTCAATGGTTGGCTCACCGTTTTTAAGCGACTGCTCGTTCATATCCTTGCGCTTTTTTTCAAGCTGCAGCCAGTAGCCGAACAAAATGTGAAGATAGACGGTCAGGATGACAAGAAGAAAGGGCGAGACAATCAGAAAACCCTGAAAAGAGATTGATGTGCCAACCAGCGGTGTTTGAATGGAGCTGTTGGTGGCAATCAGCGACTTGTCGGGTGAGCTCGCCACCGCCAGCAGACTGTACAACCCGACGCCAAGCAGCGAGAGCATCGTTTTATTGATCGTTTTTGAATAGCTTTCATGCATCGTCTTGACCACCTCGGGATGAGTGCAATCCTCTATCCAGGAAGAACGGGGTGCCCTGCTTCGTCCAGTAATTTTTGTCCAGATTTTGTTAAACATCAGGTTGTCATTTCAATAATCACGGTTATTATCCTCAAACAAATAATGCGGCAATCGAAAAGAGGGGGTTCGGGTTATGCTTATTTCTGTCGGGTAGGGTGGCGCATTGCTGCGCCAGTCCCCCCTGAGAACCGTACATGAGAGGTTCCCCTCATACGGCTCAAGCCTCTACAAAGGCGCCTCGCGGCACCCGGTTTCACTTCTGAGATAAGTTGGATACTGTCCTTTTGTTCTGACTTTCTAATGAATTCTGTCTTTTGCTCGCTTCAAATGCCTCAAAGTACAGCTCCCATTTTTTGTCATAGGGGTTTGCATCCGCCTTGATTTTGATGTGCCGCCTGATTGGTGTATCGGATTCAGACAGGAGTTTGAGTTCTTTTCTTCCTGGTCTTTCATCTTCGGCAGCGAACACCCAGTTTCGAGTGCCTCTGGTTTTGAAATACTTGGTTTTAACCCATCGGGCACCTTTGTTTGGATGTCTTCTTGTTGACCATTGCCAAAGCATAGACCAGACTTGCGCGTCAATATATGCAAAGTTTTTCTTTGCGACTATATGGCAGTGATAGCTTGCCCATCCGCAAAGCTTGCCCACTCATTCGCTGGCCCGGCTTTTCCCGAGCGCTATCCGCCCCGTCTCAGTCAGTCGATATTTCTGGAGGGGGCTGCTCGGTTTTTCGGGAATGGTCATCTCTACAAAGTTACCATCCAGAGATGGTTGCAGGAACGCATCGCGAAAGTGTTTACGGTCTTTGATATGCAAGGCTTCCATCAGTTCAGTGGCACTCATTTCATGATCAAGCAGAGTGATAAGTCTCAAAGCCTGGGGGGTAGCTTGATGGGTAGCCTGGGGGGCTGTAAAGGTAATTGTCACCCCGAGGTTTTCGCCGGATACCCACGTTGGAGCAGGCAGCCCTGCTTCATGGCATGCTTTGATGATCTGTACACTCCCGCGACCCGCTTTTTCCATAAGTCCTCGCAAATAGAGTACATGTGCGATATCCGGGTTTCTGAGCACCGAGATGTGGCCCTTGGAAAGAGTTTCGACCGTTACGCCGTCCAGCAGACTTCCGGAGTTCCAGATTTCCATGCGGTGAGGATAGATGTGAATAACGATTCCTCCCGAAGGTGAGGTGTAATCACGATGTGCAAAGGCGTTGATGAGTGCTTCACGAACGGCAAATTCGGGATACAGTGGAACGTCTTCGCGCTGAGGGGTTCCTTTTCGAAAATGGGCACGTGTTTGCGTGTTGCGGACTATAAATGCAAAAGCTTGCTCAAATACCCTGTGCAGTGGTCCTTCGAGCGATTTCATGTCGGAAAAGGTATCTCCGGTTTTATCCGACAGGTAACAGATTGCACGAACGCGGGCCTGGGGGTAGCGGAGGGCCGGATTGCGGGTAAAGAGCACATCACCTCCTTGCGTAAGGCGCCCGTAACGGGCCATGGCAAGATCTTCAAGTACATCAACCAGATTATCAGCATTCCGAAAAAAAGCACGATGAACCTTTTGGGCATCACGAACCGTTGCAGAGACTTCGCCTTGATCGAGTTCACTATCCAGTTCTGCCAGAGAGCTGCGTCGCTCCCACCGTTCGGGTTTAATCTGCTGGCGCATCACCATGTCACGGATGGTATTAATATCAGCTTTTTTTGTTGTTGATCTGGAACGGATATAGATGGTGTCGTGGAAAGCGTAGGGCAGATCCTTTCCGGCGGGTACTTCGAGAACAAAGACTGGTTTGCCTTCCAGCGTGCGCATTTCAACCGATACAAGCGCTTTTGGTGACAGTTTTTCGTGAATCTGTTTTTCCAGCGTCGCAAGACCATCGTTATCAACACCGATAATATCGCCATTATCCTCAACACCGCAGACAACATAGCCTCCACCTGAGTTGAGAAAGCCGCAGACATCACGCCCTGCAAGAGAGCTTTTTGCTGATGCCTTGTATACGATATGCTGATTTTCACCAAGGAGAAGCAGTTCCCGAATTTTGTTCTGATTCATGATATGCCTCCTTTATTCATGGTGGAAATTCTGTTTTTGAAGTTCTCCTCAACAAACAGTTCTACCTCCTGATAGCGGGAAAACTGTGACGTTACAACCTTATTTTCCGAGCAATATATAACCATGAGAAGCATATTCTCATAAAGTAGTTGGGGTTATCACAAAATAGTCCTTGGTTTTCTCGTTTTTAATAGTTATAATTGTGACTATAAACAAAAGGAGAAAATTATGGCATACCAAGTGCGTCAGGTCAATAAAAAAACGGGAGTCACCTATGTTTACGAGGCCGTCGCCGTCTGGAACAAGGAACTCAAGCAGTCGCGTAACAAGCAGGTGTGTATCGGCAAGATTGACCCTGCCACCGGCAAGATCATTCCTTCTAAACGACTGAGTCCTCAACAGGCTGCGCTTCGGGACCCGTCGGTTACTGCAACAGCTCAAATCGTCGGGCCTGCCATTGTGCTCAATGAACTGTCCAAAAGTACCGGGTTGGCAAGCTTGCTGAAATCATGCTTTCCTAAAACTTACCGCGAAATATTGGCGATGGCCTCTTATCTCGCGACCCAGGACGGGGCGCTCACTCACTGCTCATCATGGGCGAAAAGCCATGAGCCGAGCCTTGCGACCTCTCTCAGCAGTCAGCGAATCAGCGAAATCATCTCTTCCATCGGGCTTGATGAGAAGCAGACGTTTTTGGTTAAATGGATGAAAAAAGCTTTGGAAGATGATTACCTGTGTTATGACATCACCTCTATTTCCTCGTACTCAGAGTTGAATGAATTCATCAAATATGGCTATAACCGTGATGACGAGAAGCTTCCCCGACTCAATCTCGCTATGCTCTTCGGACAGAAAACAGCGTTGCCCCTCTATTACCATCGCGTTCCGGGTAGTATAAACGATGTCTCAACGCTGCACAATCTTGTGCTGACCTTCAAAGCGCTTGAGTTAAAGCGACTGCATTTCGTTATGGATAAAGGGTTCTACAGCAAAAAGAACATTGACGATCTGGTGCAGCGCCGTGATCATTTCACCATTGGTATCCCATTGAACAACAAGTGGTTACAGAATGCCATTGACGATATCCGTGAAACTATCCATGGGCCTGCCGGGTATCGCAAGCTTGATGACGAAATACTGTATGTCCACTCGCGACTCTATCCTTGGGGAAAGGAAAATCGTCGCTGTTATCTTCACCTGTACTATAATGCGAGCAGCCATGCCAAGGACGTAGACTCCTTTAACGAAGAATTGGTTCAGTACAAACAGGAACTCGAATCGGGCAAGCCTGTAGCAAAGCACCAGAAGGCTTATGATGATTTTCTTATTCAGAGGAGAACACCCAAGCGCGGGCTGGAAGTTACGTATAACACTGAAGCAATAAACCAACACATAAACCGGTATGCGGGATTTCAGGCACTGCTTTCCAGTGGAATCAAGGAGCCATTGGAAGCCATAAAGGTTTACCGTGACAAGGATGCTGTGGAGAAGTGCTTTGATGATTTGAAAAACTCACTGGACATGAAGCGTTTGCGGATGCACAAGTCAGCGACGGCTGACGGTAGACTTTTCATCCAGTTTATCGCTCTGATCCTTATCAGCGAACTACGTCAGAGAATGAGGACATCTGGACTGATTGAAAAATACACGGTGCGTGAACTTCTTCGGGAAATGGAGACACTCACCAAAGTGACCTATACAGGCAAGTATGGACACATCCTCACCGAGATTACCAAAGCACAGAGGGAGATTCTCAAGGAGCTCAAGATTGAGGTACCGGACATGGCCTCGTCATAATTTGCTCGGGAAATTAGGTTACAATACGAGCTTGAAGCCTCTGTACCTGTCGTTTGACTTGGTACCAGTTGATTCCTTGCTAGTCGGGGCAGGAAGGTGCATATACAGATTTCGCTGTATTCATTTGCGTTCCTGTTGCATAAGAGGTTCATCAAATTTCTTGTAAAGCGAGACCCCGAGGAAGTCTGCCCGCTTTCGCATGGGGTGATGTTGCAACCCCTATCCGTCCGATTACAGGGCGGCGTTCGCTTTCTCCTTGATCCTTTACCCGCAGTATCATGGTCGTTCCTTACGGTTTGATTGCCCGGTTAATCGGGCGATACTGCGGGCTTACCATGTTTCGCGTCATGAACATACGAGTGAGTTAGGCTCCGTCTATCCACCGGTAGGAATTGTTGACCGTGTTAAGGCACAAATGTATCCTTTACCTACCCACTTACCTTTTGGTTCAAGCGTAGTCAGTAGCTTTCGCTTGTTAGGAATAACGACAGTTATGACGATTCAAATTTCTTAGCCATATCATTCTCCCACTTGCCCCTCTCCGCCTGCTACTGGCAGATTCAGCGTCCCCTCACGGGTCAGCCTACAGTTTCCTGCGGGTACTTTTCCCGACAGCTTCACACAAAACAATTGCTTATCTTGCGTATGCCGGTGGGCCCAGTTGACGGTACAACTGGTTCCGCAAAGAACAATTACATTACACGACCTCACGTCGCACACCAATATGCCATGCCTGCGGCATTTAAGAAAATGCTTTTTTTCAAGCACCGGCGGGGCGGCAAGTTGGTAGAAAAAAAACAAAGTGTAGTCGGAAATTAGCAATCACCCAGGAAGAGGGTTGAGATTACGTCATTTCAAAATGAGTTTCTCGGGAATGAACTGAAAACTTATTGTATTGTAACTGTGTTATGATGTACCTTGCATTATTCAAAGGTTATAACGAGTGGGCGGGTGCACAAGTGATTTCCCGCTGAGTGCAAGAGGCAATCCGGGCTGATCAATAACGACCATCAGGAAGATGAAATACTGAAGTTTTTGGACGAAACGGCAGACCATGAAGGATGGACAACATGACAGCAGACAATCAGCAAACAACAGGAAAAAGCTTCTGGTCCCTCTCTACAGAAAAGGCTCTTTCGAGCTTGGGCACTAGCGCGCAGGGCTTGTCAGAAAAAACTGCTCAGGAGAGATTGAAGCAGTACGGCCCGAACACCCTGAAAGGGGGTTCCAAAACTTCTTCGCTTATGCTTTTTCTGCAGCAATTTAAAAGCCCGGTAACGTTGCTCCTGATCTTTGCTGCTGCTCTCTCCTTTGCTCTTAATGATCAAACTGATGCCTCCATCATTCTGCTTATTGTTATGGTCAGTGGCTTGCTGGGCTGGTGGCAGGAGAAAGGCGCCGCCAGTGCGGTTGACCAATTGATGAAAATGGTGCAGATCCAGTGCCGGGTACTGCGTGACGGGCAGGAGAAAGAGTTGCACATCGAAGAGATTGTGCCGGGTGATGTGGTGTTACTCTCTGCCGGAGATGTGATTCCCGGCGACTGTCTTCTCCTTGAATCAG
>CAJAAV010000108.1 GCA_903937835.1 uncultured Chlorobiaceae bacterium
CTCTCCGGTCAGGATGTGCTGGCCTGCAGTAACCATCGCGGTGAAATAAAAGGCATCCAATTTCAATGGCAAAAAAACAGGCAGTCGATACAAAACGTCCGATTGAGTCTTACGAGCATAAAGACAAGCTGAGGGTGAACAATCCGCCTGCGGGGTTGGTGACACCCCAGACTGATCCAGATGCCGGAGCAAAGAAAAGTTATGCCTACGATCCGCATCTTGACCCTCAACTGCAATGGGCTGGCAAGACGGAGCATACCTCTTTTGAGATTCCGACGGTTTCGCTGCATGTTCATGAGCGCATTGACCCGCGAAGCATTATTGAGGCGGTACGCAAGCGAAGTGCTGATGATACCCGGTTATCATTTTTTGGTCAGTTGGAATCGGTTTTTGTATGTCTCTTGTCCGGCGCAAGCTTCCGCCAGTTATTCCTGTGCAGAAGATTATAGGTCGAAGCAAGTGCCGTTTTACGGCCCATTCGTTCGTCCAGTGCACTCTTGATCTCGCCGACAATCAATATGCCACCATGGATCGCTTTATCAAAAAAAGGAGCAAGAAAGGCAGCCTCTTCCTCTTTGCTCATAATTTCCCGATGCCGTCCACCCCGCTTTGGTTTTGTTTCTGCTGGCAGGCCACCGGCCTGTATAAAACGCCTCCTCAATTGACAGGCCCAACCCTTTGAAATACCCAAAACAGCGGCCACTTGGTCAATAGAAAAACCGTATTCCAGTGGCAAGACCACCGCTTGTGCTTGGCGCAGCTCCTCTACAGTTCGAGCATTCACCAATGTTTCCTTTGCCTTTTCCAAAACCTCCTTACCACTTGCTGGTCGTGCCATATACCCGCCTCCTTTTAGTGTATATTATAACACTTTTGTTTTAGAAATGGGATTAGGGTGTGCAGGGTGTTGAAGTGGTCGGCAACGTCGCTGTAGCTGATTTCGTAGTCATGGGCAGCCAGATTTCTTGCCGTTCGGGCCACTTGCCACTCTTCAACGGAATGAATGACCTGGTTTTTTTCGAAGATGGCCAGCACTTTGATGAAGCTGTCCGCCTGTTCACCCGAGAATAATATGCTGTGGCGCATGGCTGAACCCAGTGTATCCTGAAGTTTGGCAAATCGTTCATTGATTGCCGCCAGGGCTTCAAAGAGATCGTTGTCCTTTTTTCGCACATTCAACACCGATTCAGTGAGAGGCCATTCAATTCCTTTTTGAGACGCATTAAGGAAGTAAACGCACCGCTGGATTGCTTCAAGCAGGTTGGCCAGATGCTGCTTTTCTGAAATTAATAATTCCGATGTCGTTGGCTTCATGGCGTGATTTCCAGTGGTTTTGCTTGAGCGCGGACGATGGAGAGAAAGGGATTTTCGGGGGCTCCGGGTTTTTTGACCATCACATCAACAGGGAGGCTGAGGGTTTGTTCCAGACGGGTTTTGATGCGTGCACGGAGCAGTAAATTGACGTTCTCTTCCGGTTCTATCAGCAGGTCAATATCGCCACCATGACGCGTGTTGTCGAGCCGTGAGCCATAGAGCCAGACGAGCGCACCCTCTCCCGCTAAGGCGCGGCAGGTGGTGACGATGGTGTTGATTTGCTCTGTTGTCAAGCGCATGGTGTTTCGGGTCTGTTGTGGTGGTACCTCAAAATAAAAGATTTTTTCAGGTAATATCAAGCCACTTGCAAAGGAGGTACACGTAGTCAACAACGTTCACCTCACCTCGTCGAGTTAAAGGTAACCTGTCAGTTGCTTGTGACTGTGCAGCCGTGTATGACGTTCATCAAGCGGCAGCGTTTTCAGGATGTTAAGCGCCATTAATGCGTTGAGAATGGAACGAAGAGAGGGGTCGGCTCTGATAACTCTGTTCTGAGAAGGAGGGTATTGGTGGCCTGCCTTGCTCTCATTGTTGAGATAGATCACGTCCATTGATGCTGACAAGGCTCCAAC
>CAJAAV010000109.1 GCA_903937835.1 uncultured Chlorobiaceae bacterium
AATTTTCCTTCTTGTTTTTCTTTGCTGTGTTTCTGACCTTACTTTGGTACTTGGCTTTGATTATCGCACAGTTTAGGTTGTTATGAGTGGGATATTAAAGTTATCTGCACAAGGGAATGGAGAGCCTCTACCGCAGCAGCAAAGTCAGGGATGTCGCCTTCGGCAGCATAAGAGACTCCTTTGACGAATAGATCATATTCGCGAGCGTATGCGTCTTTTTCAGTTTCCAATATCGTCAGCAGTTGCCGAAATTTTTCTGACATCGGTAATCCGGCGAATGAAGGATTATTTTTTGAGCGTCGGTCATCTTCCTGCATTGATGCTGCAACCAGGGTTGGAAAACTTTTATTGGCCAAGGTCAGCTCTTTCAGTAACGCCAGATCGCCCTCTTTTCCGCCTCGCACCCGGTCAGGGATACGCCATGCAAGGGCGCTTAATTTATCAGATGCGCTTTCTGCAGGATCAATACAAGCAATACTGGGTACTTCCGGTGGCTGTTTTGTCACCGCATTCACAAACGAAGAAACAGGCAGATAACTTTGTGGGCATTGCAGGGTTCTGATGGTTATCTCAATCTGAACATGCGGGCGGAGTGCGCCGGAGCGGAAGAAGTGACTGTGAACCGTCGGCATTGAGGTCAGCAAGAACGGCGATAACTTGCGTGACAAACCAATCCTTCTCGATAAAAGAGGGATCGATGTTTTTGAGAAGTGCCACCTCCTCAAAAAGTTCTTTTTCAGGTCGCTTGTTCATAACTGACATAAGCACCGCCATATCCTATTTTCCGATGTATGCGCCCCTTGACAGCAATCAGTCTTCCAGTAGGTACCTGGGTTGTCTTTCCGGCATTATAGTCCTGTTCCAGACGGGAAGGAGCGGTTTGAATGCCAAGCAGTGCCAGTGCTTCTTTTGCCAGGAGAGGCAATGGATTGAAATTAACAATCCTCCACCACACTCAGGGCATTGTTGATCTGTGGCACCCGCTCATAGAAAAAGCCATGACGGATATCGCTCCTGAAGTTCCCGAAACTTTTAGTTGAAATTGAACAGGATGCTCCGGAGTATGATGAAGAATAAGCCCATGAAATTGCTTTTATTATATTATTCTGGTTGTTTTTGGCGAATAAGATCTATTCGATTATCTTATTTTATCGAAAAAATAAAAATAACTCACAATGGCGCTCCATTCTTTTGCTGAAGAACAGGTCACTGAACGCATTCGTTTTGAAAATCCCTGGTGGCACAGTGGCAAGATTGAAGAGTATTACGGAAGCATGACCCCCCGCCTTTATCTTGATCTCTTTGAGCCGCTGGTGGCCAATGTGTCAGTACGAAGAGCCGTCATACTCATGGGGCCAAGACGGGTAGGCAAAACAGTCATGCTCTATCATACCATCCAGCACCTGCTTATGGATGGGCAAAACCCGCAAAAAGTTGCGTTTCTCTCCATTGATAGCCCCATATACAGCCATATCCCGCTGGAGCAGCTTTTTCGGTTATGCACAAAAACAACCGGTCAAACAGATGCCAAGGGGTGGTTCGTCTTTTTTGATGAAATACAATACCTGAAAGATTGGGAAGTTCATTTGAAATCGCTGGTTGACAGCTACCCTGAAACCCGTTTTGTTGTTTCCGGTTCAGCCGCAGCGGCCCTGAAACTGAAAAGCAGGGAGAGCGGAGCAGGGCGGTTTACCGAGTTCCTGCTGCCCCCGCTTACCTTCAACGAGTACATTCACCTGCTCAATCTCAATGCGCTGATTCGACCATCAACCATTACATGGGAAGGCGGGATAACTGATTTTTATGATGCCCTTGATATCAGAAAGCTGAACGACCATTTCCTCAACTACATCAATTTCGGCGGTTACCCTGAAGTTATTTTTTCGGAAGCGGTACAGGCAGATCCCGGACGATATATCCGTTCTGATATCATCGACAAGGTCTTATTGCGTGATCTGCCGGGTTTGTACGGCATAAAGGATGTTGCGGAGCTAAACTCACTCTTTACGGCAATAGCCTATAATTCCGGGCAGGAATTTTCTTTGGAATCACTCAGCACCTCTTCAGGGGGTGTTGACAAGAACACGCTGAAACGATACATCGAATATCTGGAAGCCGCGTTTCTTGTCAGAACAGTCAAACGCACCGATAATAACGTCAAGCACTTCAGACGGTCAACGCAGTTTAAACTGTATTTGACCAACCCCTCGCTTCGCAGCGCACTCTTTTCGCCGCTTCATGCTACCGATGACCATATCGGCGCAATGGTTGAAACTGCTGTCTTTTCCCAGTGGATGCATCGCGACTGGATAGAGCCGTGGTATGCCCGGTGGAGCAAAGGAGAGGTTGATCTTATTTGTCTGGATGAAAAAAAGTTCAAGCCACTCTGGGCGGTCGAAATCAAGTGGAGCAACCGCTACTTTGAGCATCCTGCTGAACTTAAATCACTCATCTCCTTCTGTGCCACAAACCAGCTCCAGAAGGCCGTCGTCACCACCATCGACAAGCAGGGGGTCAAAGAGGAAAATGGAGTGCAGCTTACCTTTCTCCCTGCATCGGTTTACGCGTATACTGTTGGCCGAAACGCGCTGATTCAGAAGAAACAGCAACTCTTCTGAGGAGCAGAGCAATCCACCGGGGAGCGCATGGCGGCATACAAGGCTTCGTTTTAGATTCGAATTAAGAAATCACCACCCGTCAGGCTTCGGCTTGCGGAACCCCGCCAGGTTACGATCGGGCGGTTTTTTTTATGCATTTATCTGTCCTTTGTATAAGTCAGAAATTGGAAAAATCAAATCGTAATCATTCCAGTTCAAATTTCCATCAGTCAATGAAAAACTGGAGAATTTACTTTCATCCAAATATTTCGTAATTGATGGATGAAGCGATTTTGATAAAAAAGGTTTGAAATCAACAAGTCTTTCATTTCCATCGTTAAATTTTATCCGAATTGCATAATCGGACAAATATTTTGCGGAATCAATTTTTAACGGGTTAAATCCAGACGGTGAATCTTTATAGTCAACAATTATTCTCATTTTAGTCTGTTTGTAATTTTCTCAAACTCAACAACCTTATGATAAACAAAATAGCTAATCCATTTTTCAATTATTTTGTCAGCGTATTTCTCAAGAAAGACCTCGAAATCTTTAAGATTTTTACCTTTTAGTGGTCGTGCTTCTGAAATATTTATAATCTTTATCTTCGAAATTTCTCCATTAACTATATAGAATTCTGCTTTACTTTCAAACTCTCCTTTTTTTGCATGAACATGAATCGGTTCGTGCTCATTTGAATAGAAGAAAATCAGAATCCCTAAATATTCGAATATCTTTGGCATTATCTAATCCCGGGATATTTTTTTCTTTTATTTGTCGTTATGGACGAATATGCGTTTTTTTAAAAACACAAATTTTTACCGATAAAACGACACTGATATTCTATCATTGTACTCAATATTTTGATTAATTTACTAACTTTGTTGCCATTTGTGAAATTTTAGGGTATGTCTGGAACATAGTAAATGGTCAATAATCAAGCGGAGGGGCTCTCCGCCGAATATAGTGGGAATAGTGTAATAAGGGTTTAGCTTAGCGTAATCTA
>CAJAAV010000110.1 GCA_903937835.1 uncultured Chlorobiaceae bacterium
AAAAGAATTCAACCTTGGTCGTATCGAACACTTCAGAGAACCTGAGGTTATTTTCAGCCAAGAGTTATTAGACTCCATGCCAACAAACATGGTTGATGATCTTCGTAACATTATGAAAGAAGGAACTCTCGAAGAAATATTAGCCAAAGTAGATAACATCATCAAAGAAGATGAACTCAAGATGTACTCTACGGTAGATGATATCCCAGCCACACATACCGACGAGGTTATGCAATCAGTAGATGGATTGCAGGAATCCCTAGGACTTTCTGATGATGGGTTAGACCAATTCGCTAAGAAAGTAAATGTGCGAAGAGGCTTAGAGAATTCTATTATCGGTGCCGCAGACGCATTACTAGCAGACAGCAAACTGATAAGAAACGGCATTAGCGAAATAGCTTCTAGGATCACGATCCACCAAAGTAAATTCTCTACTTCGGTCAGAGATTTAGTAACAAGGATCAGAAACGGATCTCTTGGTATAAAAGAAGCAATCGAGATTGTCGGAAAAGATCCAATGTATGCCCGTATGGGCGAATATGCTCCGAAGCTAAACGCCGGAATGGGTAGAGATACAGCCATAGAAGCTATTTGGATCTATTACAAAAAGAGCATGGAAGATATGTGGGTGAATTCATCAAACAGTGGAACGGTAAATGCCATCAAACCATGAGCCGGGCTGTAAATCATCCCTTTTTTAATAAGCTTCGAACGCACAGGGCTAAGGGTAGCACTGCTTTCAACACCAAGCTGTTCGGAAATATTGGCCGTTCGATATGGCCCTTTGCCAAGCTCAGCCATAGCTCGGAGATAGCGCTTTTCTCCATCGGTAAGCCGGTCAAAACGAACCCTGAAAAAGTTCTTGTCAAGACGATGCACCACCAGCTCTGTCGTTTGCTGAACAAGGTGCAGCGTTATTGGCGATGACTCCGCCTGATTCCAGACCTGATAGCCCCACTCCTGCAAAAAATATGGATAGCCTTTCGTCAAGCGGTAAATTTCATGAAGCGCTGCCGCCTCAAACTCAACCTCTTCTTCCTGCACAGGGTCTTGCAAGGCAAGGTTAGCATCTTCCTCCTCAAGCGGACCAATATCAGGAAAATTAAAGAGCCGCTCGGCATAGGACTTTGCATCTCCTGCCATTCCTGCCAAAATCGGAAAACCTGCTCCAACAAGTACCAATGGCAATTGCAGTTGCTGCATTTTATGCATGGCCATAATCAGGGCATTCAGCTCAAGAGATGAGAGATATTGAATTTCATCAATCAGAATTGCAACAGCGCAATTCCGTTCAACTGCCGCCTCTCCCACGGAAATAAAAAGAGTGGTAAGATCAACTTCAAGATCACCACTATCAGCCGCTCCCTTTTCTGGATCGATATCCAGACCAACATCAAATTCTCCCACCGACACCTTTATTGCACCGATAAAGCTCATAAGCACTGCAAGCCCCCGACGCACCTTGTTGCCCGTGCCAGCCATGCGATCGAGTTCAAAAAGTAGAGTTCGCAATTGCGGCACCAGCAGCACAGCTAACAATTTGTTTTCAGAGGCTTCAACAAAAATGGTACGGTACCCGTCATGCTCGGCCATGCGCTTCATTTCATTCAGCAGAACTGTTTTACCAACACCGCGAAGCCCCATCATCAAAAGACTTTTTTCAGGCTTTTTGCGACGGACACGCCCGAAAAGAATGCGTGCCTGCTCCAGAAGAGCATCACGACCAGCAAGTTCAGGCGGCGGCGAACCGGCTCCCGGAGAAAAAGGATTACTAATTGGATCCATAACAGCACGAGGTATTACAGAAATGAGAGAGCTTTGATTTATATGAATTTATATCTATAAATAACCAAATATATAGCTCTATAACAAGAAACCAATAGATATTGATAGAAATCAAAATAGAGCAAAGTTATTTCTCCATTCCCCCCAACTGCCGCAGCAAATCTTTCCGCGCCATCCCGTACCTATGCACATAGAGCAAATTAAACATCAGCACCCCCGACCGTAATCGTGGCGCACGCATCGCCCGCTTCACGGCACTGCTCGGGGAAGATGGAGACGTAGGGGCCACCGAGCACCACTTTGATGCCTCTGGAACGGAGCGCACGGGCAAGCTCAAACGCTGGCCTGACGGCACCGGTCTGCACGCTAATGCCAGCCATATCCCAGTGCTGTTCGAGCGGAAGTTTCTCAAAACGCAGATCGCAGAAGGTCTGGCTCACTCCTGAAACCTTCTGGGAGCTGAGAATCATCAGGGCCAGCGGTGGAATGGCGAACTGTGCCCGCCGGATGATATTGCTCAGAGCGCTATCTTTCAATGAGCTGAAGAGGCTGCGCTTGGCTGAGGCGCTGTCGAGCGAAGCGGCACCATCAACACCGCTGTCGGCCTGAATAAAAATCAGCAGCACCTTTTTCTCCCCTGCCACCGCCATCAGTAGCCCCCCCCGTTCCGGGCCAGCTCCTGCAATTTTTTCAGCTCCAGCAGGGCGTCGAGCGGGGTGAGCCGGTCGATATCAAGCGACTCAATGGCATTGCGAAGACGGTTGTCGGCCTCTTCAAACAGACTGATCTGCATACTTTTGATTTTTGGTGGACGGTTCGGAGGAATTTCAATGTCGCGCTTCTCCATCCCCGCAAGAATCTCTTTAGCGCGGGTAATCACCTCCACCGGAATTCCAGCCATTTTGGCCACTTCAATACCGTAGCTGTTGTCAGTGGAACCACGGACAATCTTGCGCAGAAAAATCACCTTGTCGGCAGTCTCAACGACGGTGGCGTTGTAGTTGACCACGCCCGGCAAGCGGCTCTCCAGTTCGGCAAGTTCATGGTAATGGGTTGCAAAGAGGGTTTTGGCGCCAATTGACCGGCAGATATATTCGCTCATCGACCAGGCAATCGACATACCGTCGAAGGTGCTGGTTCCCCGGCCTATCTCTGTCAAGCAGCAGCAGACTTTTGGAGGTGGCATTGTTGAGAATACTGGCGGCCTCATTCATCTCAACGAGAAAGGTACTCTCACCGGAGGCAAGGTTGTCGGAAGCGCCAACCCGGGTGAAGATGCGGTCAACCAGCCCAATCTCCGCACGCTCAGCCGGAACAAAACTCCCCGCCTGAGCCAGCAGCACAATCAGGCCGGTCTGGCGCAGAAAGGAGCTTTTACCCGCCATGTTGGGGCCGGTAATCATCAGCATCTTCTGCTTCTCGTCGAAGTGGCAGTCATTCGGCACGTAAGGCTCCTCCACGCTCATCATCCTTTCGA
>CAJAAV010000111.1 GCA_903937835.1 uncultured Chlorobiaceae bacterium
CCTGTCACAGGAAGCATGGCAAGAAAAAAGAGCGTTTCGGGCATATGATTGACCGTATTGGCATTGAGCAGGTGAGGGCTGAGATTCTCGGAAGCACTTGATCGACCCGTGAAAAAGAATTTTTATTGAAACGAGATTGCAACAGGTATGAGCAGGGAAGAGGTTAAAAGGTTGAGTAACGAACTTTCCGGTCAATCACCGGAAGGTATTCTCCGCTGGGCTGCGGTTTTTTTTCAAGCGGGAGAGTGTGCTTTTGCATCAAGTTTTGGTGCTGAAGATCAAATGATTACCGATTTCCTGGAAAAGGAGAAGTTGCCGATACCGCTCTTTACCCTTGATACCGGAAGGCTCCCGCAAGAGACCTACGATCTCCTTGATGCTACTCGCAAGCGTTACAGCATTCAGGTTGAAGTGCTTTTTCCAGAAACATCCGAGGTTGAAGCCATGCAGACCCGTTACGGAGCAAACCTGTTTTATGAGAGTGTTGAACTTCGTCGGGAGTGCTGCCGAATCCGAAAAGTGCAGCCGCTTGCCAGGAAGCTTTCAACATTGAAAGGGTGGATATGCGGGTTACGACGTGAGCAGTCAGTCACCAGAACTACCATAGCCCCGGTGGAGTGGGATGAATCGTTTGGACTCTATAAAATCAATCCACTTGCTGAGGTGACGGAAACAACGCTTTGGGAATATATCCAAAAACACAACGTCCCCGTTAATGCTCTGCATGATCAAGGATATCCCAGTATCGGGTGTGCTCCCTGTACGAGGGCGATCAAGCCTGGAGAGGATATCCGCGCGGGACGCTGGTGGTGGGAAATTCCGGAACACAAGGAGTGTGGACTGCACCGAAAACCATTGTAATTTTATTGACATAAAAGGCGAGTATGGATCATCTTGACAAACTGGAGGCACAAAGCGTTTACATTCTTCGTGAAGCCTACCGTGAATTTAAAAGCCTCTGCATGCTTTGGTCCATCGGCAAGGATAGTACTGTTATGCTCTGGCTGGCTCGGAAGGCTTTTTTTGGACATGTTCCTGTTCCACTGGTTCATATCGATACCCACTACAAAATTCCGGAGATGATTGAGTATCGTGACCGCTTTGCCCTTGAGTGGAACCTGAACATGATCTATGGTCAGAACACTGAAGCTTTGGCAGAGAAGCTCACGTTTCCGGATGGCAACACCGACCGCATTACCTGTTGCAAATATCTTAAAAGTGAAGCGTTGAAAAATACTCTTTCGGGCGAGTGGCCTCGCTACAGGATGGATCACGAGCAGCGAACCTATGTTGTGGATGAAGGGCGAGATCCTTACACGGGTGTCATTGTTGGTGTCCGGGCTGATGAAGAGGGGAGCCGCTCAAAAGAGCGATATTTTTCACCCCGCGACAAAGACAACGTCTGGGATGTTGGTGACCAGCCTCCCGAGTTCTGGAACCAGTTCAAGACCGATTTTGCCCCTGGAACCCATGTGCGCATTCACCCCCTGCTGGACTGGACCGAGCAGAATATCTGGGAGTATATCGAACGGGAAAAGATTCCGGTGGTTTCGCTCTATTTTAATCAAGGCGCAGGCATTCGCTATCGTTCCCTTGGCTGTTATCCCTGTACCAATCCGGTCACGTCGGATGCGCAAACGGTTCCGGAGATAATTGAGGAACTCAAAAGCGGCAAGTTTTCGGACATTGCCGAGCGATCAGGGCGCGCACAGGACAGTGAAGACGGGGGACTTGAGACGCTTCGGCGTGATGGGTATATGTAGAATTGTCAGTTGATAATGGATGTGGGGAATTAACATTTTTTTGTGGATGATATGAGTAGTGGACGGGCGCAAATGAATATTGTTATAGTTGGTCATGTTGATCATGGGAAAAGCACGGTGATTGGCAGGCTGCTTGCAGATACAGGATCGTTACCGCAGGGCAAGCTTGAGGCGGTCAGGGAGAGTTGCCGAAGGAATGCAAAGCCTTTTGAGTATGCGTTTCTGCTCGATGCGCTCAAGGATGAGCAGGCGCAGGGTATCACCATCGATATGGCCCGCTGCTTTTTTAAGACCGCCGCTCGCGACTACATCATCATTGATGCGCCGGGTCATATCGAGTTCCTGAAAAATATGATTACCGGCGCCTCTCGGGCTGATTCGGCGCTGCTGGTGATTGATGCGGACGAGGGAATCAAGGAGAACTCAAAACGGCATGGCCAGATGATGTCGATGCTTGGCGTCAAGCAGGTGACGGTGCTGGCCAACAAAATGGATCTTGTCGACTTCAGCGAGGAGGTTTTTGAAAAGCTGAAGGCCGACTACACCGCCTTTCTTGCACAGATCAACGTGACGCCGGTAAGCTTTATACCGGTCAGCGCCCGTGAGGGTGACAATATTGCTTTCCTTTCTGAACGGATGCCCTGGTACAACGGATTTACGGTTCTTGAGCAGCTTGACCAGTTCATCAGTGACAAGGAGCTTCAGGAGAAGCCCTTTCGTTTTCCAGTGCAGGATATCTACAAGTTTACCCGCAGCAATGATGATCGGCGAATTGTTGCCGGGACGGTTGCAGCCGGAACGGTGCGGGTCGGTGATGAGGTGCTTTTTCTTCCTTCGGGGAAACAATCGACCATCCAGTCAGTTGAATCGTTCAATACCGCTGAAAAACAGCATGCCTCAGCGGGAGAAGCTTCAGGGTTTACCCTTGCGACACAGATCTATGTGCGTCCTGGTGAGCTTATGGTGAAGCCCGCTGAACCGCTGCCGGAGGTCGGCACCCGTTTCAGAGTGAATATTTTTTGGGTTGGCCGGGCGCCGATGATTCGCAACAAGGAGTATAAACTCAAGCTCGGCTCTGCGCGTGCAACAGTAAAACTTGCCGAAATCTGCAATACCCTCGATGCTTCTGATCTGACCTCAAGCACATGCAAACAACAGATTGACTGCCGTGATGTCGGTGAGTGCGTTCTTGAAACCTCGCGCCCGATTGCTTTTGATACCACTGCTGCCAGTGAAACTACGGGTCGTTTTGTTCTTGTCGATAACTATGAAATTGCAGGCGGTGGTGTTGTGGTTGAGAACCTTTCTGCAGGAGAGACTCTCTTGCAGAAACATATCAAGGATCGTGAACATAACTGGGAAGCCGGTCTTGTCCGTGCCGAACAGCGGGCAGTGGCGAATCACCACCGGGCAAAATTAATCGTCTTTACCGGAGCACCAGGCACCGGTAAACGGGTTGTGGCGAAAGCGCTTGAGCAGGGGTTGTTTTACAATGGCATGAACGTCTATTATCTCGGAGTGGCAACCATCGATCGCGGGCTTGATGCAGATCTTGGTTCCCATACCGATAGCGCAGGGGAGCGGCTGAGAAGAATAGGAGAGCTTGCCCGTATTCTGACCGATGCCGGGCTGATCTTTATCACCACCATTGATGATGCGGACGACTACGATATTGAGACCCTGAAGCTGCTTAATGAGCCGAATGATATTCTTGTGGTTAACATGGGTGAGAATGGCTTTTCACGATATCAGCCTGATCTTCAGATGCCAGCTATTGAGGCATTGAGTCATGCCGTAAACCAAGTGGCTGAGCTGCTGAAATCGCGGGAGATTATTGTGGATTACCAGATATGAAAAGGCTCACTTTCTTGAAGTACAAGAATCCTCCCGAAGTTCAGGGTATTTCAATAGCTTTTGAGTGAAAAGGTTTTGTTTGTGAGATGAGAAAAATTTTGTAAAATAATGTGTGGTCTGGGTACTGATTGAATTTTTATCCTGGTTTTACTGACTGCGCGACAATCAAGCTCCGAGTATGTTGAGGCAAGTAATTGAAAAGGAATTATAAAAAAGGAGAATGTGCATGAGTATCTATCAATCGACTCTTGCTGAAATATCAAAAATGGCACTTTCAGAAAAAATCTCTCTTGTTGAAGAGATCTGGGATACTATTGTGAAAGATGGTGAATATCCTGAATTAACAGAGCAGCAGTCTGCCGAGCTGAACAGAAGAATGAATTCATATCATACGAACCCATCTCAGGGAAGACTGTGGAGTGACATCAAGAGTGAGTATTGGAAGAGCACCAAATAGCTGATGAGGAGAGTACGGTTTTATCCCGATGCGGAATTGGAATTAACAGACGCACTGCAATGGTATGCTCGCAAAAAAGCAGGGCTTGATGCTGAATTCATGCACTGTATCGAAGAAGCTCTTTCGAGAATAGTGCAGAACCCTTTTCTTTTTCCCTTGTCGTTGAATAAGACGCGGAAAACCCTCGTGAGAAAGTTTCCCTATATCATTTATTACGCAGTTGGAGCCGAAGAGATTATGATAGTTGCTGTATTTCATACGAAACGAGATCCAAAACACTGGCAAAGAAGGGAATGAGTTATGATCTTCTGACGTTTTGTTGAAACCTATGGATTACCACTTCTCCCTTAAGTCGCCTCCTTCAAATTCATCACCGACCAGTAATCGAAAACCGTACCAGTGCGGGTAAAGGTGGAGCCAACCATGCAACGGCAGCACTTGCCCATGCCGCAGTTGCTTATGGCACGCTGCCCTCAAAAGATTTATAGAAACTATTCCGCGAGTTCATTGCTACGCTACCGCGTTATCAGGAACCACCGATGTGGCAACCTTCCAACTGTCCAGGATGAGCAAGATCCCCTGAATGCCAAGGTACACAAAAGTACACCTTATCACCGTTGAGAAGCTTGTTGATGTATAGCTCGCAGATGATTTTTTTATGCATCTGCTTTATGGATTTTCTTGGTCAATA
>CAJAAV010000112.1 GCA_903937835.1 uncultured Chlorobiaceae bacterium
CCTCAGCAGAACAAAAGAGAAGTTTGAACCTCTCAATCCGGGGATCGTGAGTATCTATGTGTGCGGACCAACCGTTTACGGCCATGCACATCTCGGCCACGCCAAAAGCTATGTTTCATTTGATGTTATTGTTCGCTGGCTGCGGCAGAGCGGCTATCGCGTGAAGTATGTACAGAATATAACCGATGTAGGACACCTTACTGACGATGCCGACGAAGGAGAGGACAAGATCATGAAGCAGGCTCGCCTTGAAAAAACTGATCCGATGGAAATTGCACAGTTCTACACGAGAAGTTTTTACGAGGATATGGACCAGCTTGAAGTTCTCCGACCAAATATAGCCCCGGCTGCTACCGCGCATATTCCTGAACAGATTGCCCTGATTGAGAGGCTGATGAAAACCGGTCACGCCTACGAGGTAAACGGCAATGTCTATTTTTCTGTGAAATCATTTGACGGGTATGGCAAACTTTCAGGAAGAACAGATCAGGATGCTCTGCAATCGGGTATCAGGGTAGGTGTAAGATCTGATAAAAGGGATTCATCTGATTTCGCACTTTGGAAAAAAGCAGATGAGGGCCACCTGATGAAATGGAACTCCCCGTGGAGCATTGGCTATCCTGGATGGCATCTCGAATGTTCGGCAATGTCGATGAAATACCTTGGAGAGACGATTGATATTCACGGTGGAGGCATGGAGAACAAGTTTCCACACCATGACTGTGAAATCGCTCAGTCTGAAGCGGCGACAGGCCAACCTTATGTCAGGTTCTGGATGCACAACAACATGGTGACGAATAATGGCATAAAAATGGGCAAGTCCCTGAAAAACTCGATCAATCTAAAAGAGATGTTCAAAGAGACTGACCCTTTGGTGATCCGCTTCTTTATTCTTCAATCCCATTATCGCTCACAACTCGATTATTCAGAAACAGCCATAAAAGCATCAAAAACAGGGCTTGAAAAACTTTGTGAGACCCAACGCCGCCTTCGGGAGCAAAAATCGGGAAGCGGCGTGTTTGATATTTCCCCTTTCCATCGCCGCTTCACGGAGGCAATGGATGATGATTTCAATACACCTGTGGCCATCTCTGTTCTTTTTGAACTCTCGAAAGCCATCAACGCGGCACTTGATGGCCCCAAAGCTATTTCAGAAGCATCCCGACAAGATATTGAGGCTTTTCTTGATAAAGCTGGAAGAAACACCCTTTGCATCCTGAAACTGGATGACCTGTCCGATAACAGAGAGAGTGTAAAGAAATTCGATGATGTTATGACAATTCTGCTCGAAATTCGGACTGAAGCCAGAAAAAACAAGGATTTTGCACTCGGCGACAAGATACGGGACCGGCTGATTGAAGCCGGGATTGAAATAAAGGATACGCGCGAAGGAGCGAGCTGGTCAGTACAATCGTGATCAACAAAAAGGTTTTAAGAGCGAGATAAACTGAGTTCTTATTTTTCAGGTCCAGAAGAACACAGTATCGGCTGCCAGATACGCGCTTGGCATATTTGACTATGACACCTAAATGTACTCTTCGAGCCCTTCTCGCCTCAGTATATCCACAACTTCACGAACCCTGTGAGACTCCCCTTTGCGACATATCAGCAAAGCGTCTTCAGTTTCAATAATGATTACATTATCTATTCCGATTGTACAGACAACCTTGCCTGAGGGATTTTTGACAAAAACATTCTCGCAGTCAATCTGCACCAGCCGACTATCGGGTTGCACCCCGGAAGAGGCACTCCGTCTTAAAGAAACATTCATGACTTCGTCCCAGCATCCAAGATCAGTCCAGCCGAACTCGCCCACCAGTACAAAAACCTTTTCAGCCTTCTCCATAATACCATAAGCGATAGAAAGAGGATGAATCCATGAATAAACATCCTCAATAACCTTATGCTCTCGCTCTGTCCCAAGACTCTCATAGATATTGAGCAGATCCTTATACAAATCGGGCATGGAACGTTCAAATTCTCTTGATATTGCATCAATATGCCAGATAAACACCCCACTGTTCCAGTAAAAATCATGGCTTTCAAGAAACTCTACCGCCGTTGTCAAGTCCGGCTTTTCAGCAAAAGCCTTGACTTTGAAGAGTCGTAAATCGCGACCATCTGAAAAAGTCGGCAAAAGCGGCAGCTCTCCATTTGCCTGAATATAGCCATAAGCCGTTTCCGGCCTGTCGGGTTTAATCCCTATTGTCACAATGCCTTTTGTTTCACTGGCCACATCAATGCCTGCCTCGATAATCTTCAGAAATGCCTCATTATCGAGCACAAGATGATCGGAAGGAAGCACAATAGTAACTGCGTCTGGATCCCTTTTTTTTATATGCGCCGTTGCAAGAGCAATGCAAGGCGCAGTGTTGCGACTGGAAGGTTCAACAATAATATTATCATGTCGGAAACTACTGAGAGATTCCAAAAGAAGCGTACGCCCCAATTCGCTGGTGATAATCAAAATATTGTCGTCTGTCACAAGACCGGAAATCCGCTGTACTGTTTGAGCAATCATAGTTCCATCATCAAAAAGATCTACAAACTGCTTTGGCATTTTTCTTCTTGAAACTGGCCATAGCTTCTTGCCGAAGCCACCAGCCATGATAACCGCATAAACATGATTGCCTGGATCATTAATCATAAAACGGTATATCTTGATAATTGATGGTAATGGTGTAAGAGAAATAGAATCTAAACTGATGCAATTGCTCCCAAGCTACATTTTTTTTACAAAATAAGCAGAAGCATCACTGCAAATATAACCTCCGATTTGCCATTCACACCAAAATATTGTTTTTTGGGTTAAAGCCACTGAATAGTAAAGGATTGTATAATGGAACCACTGAATGATAATTTGTCGACTCTAGAGAGGTTATGTGCCGAACAGGCAATAGAGATCGACCATTTGATGCTCCGGAAACTGGTACGCTACGGTGATTGTCTTGAACAATGGAACCTGAAAATAAACCTTATCAGCCGCAAGGAAGATGCTCCGATCATAATCAAGCATATTTTTCATGCACTGTTAATCACTCTTTACCACTCTTTTAGAAAAGGGGAACAGGTTCTTGATCTGGGTACGGGAGGAGGACTCCCTGGAATTCCACTTGCTATCGCCTTTCCGGAGACGCAGTTTCTTCTTGTCGACGCGACAGGGAAAAAAATTGCTGCCTGTCAGGAGATGATCAAGGAACTTGGCATCAGCAACGCCGTTGCAATGCATATAAGGGTTGAAGAACTTCAGGGCGTAATGTTTGATACAGTACTATCGAGGCAAGTAGCCTCACTCGACAAGCTCTGCGTTTATGCCAGCAAGCTCCTGAAACCAAAGGGTATTCTGATTTGCCTCAAGGGTGGGAATCTTGAAACAGAAATTTCAAAAGCTTTGATTTCAAGCAAAAAACACAACGGATTTCCCTCAAGCATAGAGCAACATCCTATCCATGAAATCAGCCCGTTTTTCTCTGAAAAACAAATAGTCATTGCCAGCCGTTAATTTCTTTCGTGCTGACAATGACTATCAATAACTCTGAAAGATTCAGGAAAAAGAGAGTTACTCGGCAGAGGATGCAACTAGAGCTTCAGCCGTTTTCTTCGAACCCTTGACTCGTTTTGCTCGATCCTGTTTACCGGTTTTCTGACTTGTTGACGGTGCCTCAGTGTAATCTACAAGCTCAATCACCGCCATTTTAGCGGCATCACCATAACGGGGTGCAAGTTTGATAACTCTGGTGTACCCTCCATTACGAGTACCAACTTTTGCTACAATCTCTTCGAACAACATTCTGATAGCCTGTTTGTCGCGGATATCCTTGAAGATTTCACGCTGGGCATGAACGGTACCTTTACGAGCCTTTGTAATGATCTTTTCAACGACTCTGCGGGTCTCCTTGGCTTTAGCTTCCGTCGTCTCAATACGCTTGTAAACAAGCAGTTGCGTTGACAGATTTCTGAGTGTCGCCTTTCTATGGGCTGCGGTTCTTCCGAGTTTTCTTGCTGGCTTGCCTTTAAACATGACTGTTTCCTGATCTCAATAATTCAAAAAAGGGGTTACTAATCTTCTTATTTCATCTGATACTTGGTAATATCCATACCAAACTTCAGGTCAAATTTCTCAAGTTGCTCTTTCAGTTCTGTCAGCGACTTTTTACCAAAATTCTTGTAGTTAAGCAACTCCTCTTCCTTGTGAGAAACGAGTTCGCCAATAGTATCGATTTCCGCAAGTCTCAAGCAGTTATGCGAACGCACTGAAAGATCAAGGTCTTCGATTTTCGTATGAAAGAGTCTGCGCATGGTCTCGAACTCATCATCCTGCTGCTTGAACTCTTCTTCAGTAAACTCTTCCTCAGTTGGGGAGAAATTTGCAAAAAACATAACATGTTCTGTTATGATCTTGCCAGCAAGACTGATTGAGTCATCAGGAGTTACGGAACCATCCGTCTCGACATCAAGAATCATTTTTTCGTAATCAGTTCGCTGACCAACACGGGTATTTTCTACAGTAAATTTAACATTTCTGATTGGGGTGTAGATTGCATCAATGGCGATATAGCCAATCGGCATACCTTCCGGCCTGTTCTCCTCTGCTGGCATATAGCCTCGGCCCCTCCCAATGTAAAGATCAATCTTAAGTGTTACACCCGCATTTATCGTTGCGATGTGCATATCCTTATTTAATACCTCAAACTCACCCTCCTGTGGAACAATATCGCCTGCGGTAAAATCCGTAGGCCCAACAAGGGAAAGTGATGTCTTGCAGTTTCTTTTACAGGTTGACTTGAAGCGAACCTTCTTTAGATTCAAAACAATTTCGGGAACATCTTCACGGACACCATCAATGGCAGCAAACTCGTGATAGACATTGTCAATTTTGATCCCTGTTATCGCAGTTCCCGGAAGTGATGCAAGCAAAACTCTTCTCATAACGTTTCCAAGGGTCACTCCATAACCGCGTTCCAGCGGCTGCGCAATAAACCTGCCGAAACGATCGCTATGTGAAGCTTCGTCGACCTCTATTTTTGCAGGCATCTGCATCTGGTATTTCATAGTGTTTATACCTTAGAATTCATTAAAATCACTTTGAGTATAATTCAACGACTAACTGTTCGTTGAATGGCTCCTGTACTTCCACTCTCTCAGGAACACTCAGAAAAACAGCCTTCTGGTTCGCCTTGTCAACCTGAATCCATGAAGGAATGCGTGATTCGGGAGCTTTATTAAGTGAATCAGTAACTGCTCCCATATTTTTGCTTCTTTGACGGAACTCAATCAGTTCTCCTGGAGAGACTATATAAGATGGAATATCAACCTTCTTGCCATTGATAAGAAGATGACCATGCGTGACGAGCTGACGAGCACCTGACCTTGATGGCGCAAAGCCGGCACGGAAAACAACATTATCAAAACGCCTTTCCAGAAGCTTAACAAGGTTATCGCCTGTAATACCTCTTTGCGATACAGCCTTCTGGTAGTAATTTCTGAACTGCTTTTCAAGAATACCATAAAGGTACTTCATCTTCTGTTTCTCTCGAAGCTGCAGAGCATATTCAGAAACCTTTCCTTTTCTGCCTTGACCATGCTGACCTGGAGGGAACGGACGTCTTTCGAGATATTTTTCAGCCTTAGGTGCAAGCGCTATACCTAACCTGCGGGATACTTTTGTTATTGATCCTCTGAATCTTGCCATGTCAATTGCTTCATTGAAATTCTATGAATATATAAAATCAGACCCTTCTGCGTTTGGGAGGCCTGCAACCATTGTGCGGAAGGGGTGTTATATCCTTGATTGTCCGCACATCAAGTCCTGCCCCCTGCAAAGCACGTATTGCTGCATCGCGTCCGGCACCCGGACCTTTAATAAAGACATTTACATGTCTCATGCCAAGATCATAAGCTTCCTTGGCTGCGGCTTCAGAAGTCACCTGAGAGGCATAAGGTGTATTCTTTTTCGAGCCTTTAAATCCGTTTTTGCCTGCACTGGACCAGGAAACCGTATTGCCCTGAACATCAGTAATGGTTACCATAATATTGTTGAACGATGCCTTGATATGTACAGCACCTTCGGGGGTAACCTTTACTTTCTTTTTCTTCCTGCTTATTGTAGCCATGAACTTACACTCTTATAGTAATCGAAGATTTATTGCCTATACACTTCTACTTCTTGACAGCCTTCTTCTTGCCGGCGACGGTCTTTCGTTTACCTTTTCTGGTCCTTGCGTTTGTCCGTGTCCTCTGCCCGCGAACAGGAAGAGAGCGCCGGTGACGAAGTCCCCTGTAGCAACCGATGTCCATTAAACGTTTAATGGCAGTCTGCTGCTCACCGCGAGCCTGCCCCTCAACCTTGTATTCCTCGGCAATAATTTCTCTGATGGCATGCGCTTCTTCATCATTCAGCTCAGAGATCTTTCTGTCAGGTGCAATTCCGGCTCTCTGCAAAATACTTTCTGCTGATGCTCTCCCAATACCATAAACATGCGTCAAAGCGATAACGGCATGTTTGTTCAACGGCAAATTTACCCCAGCTATCCTCATATTCTCATTAATGTTCTATTGTTTTTCTGAAGATCAACCCTGGCGCTGCTTATGGCTGGGATTTACTTTGCAAATCACATATCTCTTGCCTTTGCGTTTAACAATGCGGCAATGCTCACAACGCTTTTTGATAGAAGAATATATTTTCATAATAAACCCGACATGCAATAATTAAACCAACTCATATCCGAAATGTGAAAAGGCTTGTAATGTAGTAAATAAAGATTACAAAACCAATATCCACATTACCTGTTTTATGACTTACTTATACCGATACGTAATACGTCCTTTTGTGATATCGTAAGGAGATATCTGCACCTTAACCTTGTCACCGGGGAGTATTCTGATATAGTGCATTCTGATTTTACCCGATACATGGGCAAGTACCTCAAGACTATTTTCAAGTTTTACCTTGAATAACGCATTCGGAAGTGCATCCAGAATAACTCCTTCAATCTCAATTGATTCTTCTTTAGCCAAATTATTTGCTCCTTTATTCGATAAAGTGTTGTACGCGATCAAGCCTGTTGTTGAGCATCAAGAAAAGTCCGTGTCAGTATTTCAGCTTTACCGGGCCTTACAACTATTGTATGCTCAAAATGAGCTGATGGCTTTCCGTCCTCTGTTACTGCAACCCACCCACCGCGCTTGCTAATTGCCCTGCGAGATCTTCCAAGAGCAATCATAGGCTCAATGGCAAGAGTCATGCCCTCACGCAGCTTTACTCCTGTATTTTTTTTCCCATAATTTGGTACCGCAGGGTCTTCATGTAATTCGCTGCCGATACCATGACCTACCATATTTTCAATGACACTGAACCGAAACGAACGGGCATAATCCTCTATAGCCGACGATATATCATGGAGACGATTTCCTGCTACAGCCATAGCGATTCCCCTGGCAAGACACTCACGGGTTGCATCAACAAGCTCCTGTACTTTTTCATCTATGATGCCAAGAACAAAAGTTCGTGCCGCATCACCATGATATCCCCCTTTATAAACGCCACAATCGACAGAAACTATATCAGATTCCTTTATAACTCTTTTGATACTCGGAACACCATGGACGACCTCCTCATTGATGGAGACACAGAGTGTCGCTGGATATGGCGTCACGCCAGGATCGCCTTTTGGTGCATAATTCAAAAAACTTGGTTCAGCATGATGATCCCTGATAAACTCCTCAGCCTTCGTATCAAGCTGCTTGGTTGTCATGCCCGGTCTAATTTCCGTTTCGATAAGATCGAGTACCTTGGCCACCAAAGCGCCAGCCTCTCTCATCAAATCAATTTCCCGCTCACTTTTAATCGTAATCATAGTGAAGTGTATTACCGGCTTTGCCGTCCGCGTGTTTTGCCTGACTTCATAAAGCCATCATAATGACGCATGAGCAAATGACTCTCAACCTGCTGTAATGTGTCGAGGCCAACACCAACAATAATCAGAAGACTGGTTCCTCCAAAAAATTGTGCGAATCCTTGCGTAACATTACCAAACTTGGTCAGAAAAGTTGGAAGAATCGCGATGATCGCCAAGGATATTGCTCCGGGAAGCGTAATGCGAGTCAAAATATTATCAATAAAGTCTGCAGTACTTTTACCAGGCCTGACACCAGGGATAAAGCCACCCTGTCTGCGCATGGTATCGGCAACTTCCTTGGGGTTAAAAGCGATAGCTGTATAAAAATAGGTAAAGAAGACAATCATGGTGCCAAACATGAGAGCATACCACCATGAATCATAAGCCAATAACCCGGCAATTCTTTGCATCACCTCATTTTCCGGAAAAAAGGAGAGGAATGTACCTGGAAGAAACATGATAGACTGTGCAAAAATAATTGGCATCACACCAGCAGTATTAATCCTCATCGGAATGTACTGTGTACTGCCGCCGTATACTTTTCGCCCTACAACCCTTTTGGCGTGCTGGACTGGTATGCGCCGGGTACCAACAGTCAGAACAACAACGAAAGCAACAATAGCGGCCATCATCGCAAGAATAATAATCTCTATAATCCAGTTCTTGCTTCCCAAAGAAACAGAGCGGAATTCGGCGACAAGTGCCTGGGGAAACGTTGAAAGAATACCAATCATAATAATGAGTGATATGCCATTTCCAATTCCACGTTCTGTGATCTTTTCACCAAGCCACATGACGAAAACTGTTGCAGATGTCAGAAGAATCACAACCGTTATCGTAAAGAATATGCCTGGATCAGGCACAATAACCTTGCCGAATGAAGCAGGACTTGCAAGACTTACACTCACCCCCCATGACTGGAGAATCGCTATAAATACAGTACCATATCGAGTCATCTGGCTGATTTTCTGCCGGCCATCCTCTCCCTCTTTCTGTAATTTCTGAAAATAGGGTGTCACTGCACCAAGAAGCTGAACAATGATCGAGGCAGAAATGTAAGGCATGATACCAAGCGAAAAAATAGACGCCCTGGCAAAAGCTCCACCAACAAAAAGATCGAATAGTCCGAAAAGATCATTGGTATGGGTCTGCGATGCGCCTGACACAGCAGCCGCATCGACACCTGGAATGGTAATGTGTGAACCAAGCCTGTAGACAAACAACAGCAGAAGCGTATAAAGGATCCTCTGACGGAGCTCAGGGATTTTATTAATGTTCCTTATACTTTCAGTAAGCTTCATAGCATCCTTTTAACGAATTCAGGGCTTGGTTGATTTTTTGGATCTCTTTACCAGTTTAGCTTTTGGTTTCAAGAGTGCCTCTTCAAACGGAAGACCCCCGACCTTGGATGCCTCTTCAAGCGTACGGAATGCCTTGACTGCCTCCCCGCCTGCTGCAGTAATTTTTTCTTCAGCACTTTTGCTGAAGGCATGAGCAGTGATTTTAAGAGCACTTGTCAGTTCACCATTACCGAGAACTTTAAAATAATCGGCATTACTGGCATGAAGGAGAGACTTGAGATCGAGAATAGTAATCTCGCTTTCTACAAGGCCGTCCTGTACCCATTTATCGATTTGTGTGAGGTTGACAGTGTTTACAGGCTTTTTATCAAGAGGTGTAAAACCGAATTTTGGCAGGCGCCGATACACCGGTACCTGTCCACCCTCAATTAGAGGTCTCTTGTAGCCACTTCGTGACTGCTGGCCATTGTTACCTTTGCCAGCAGTCGTTCCGTTACCTGAACCCTGACCGCGGCCAACCCGCTTTTTGTTTTTTACTGCGCCTTTTGCTGGACGAAGTGAACTTAAATCCATGGTTTCAATTCCCGACTTGCTATTAGTAAAATCTTAGACTTCTTCAACCGTTACAAGGTGCTGTACAACCTTGATCTGTCCTCTTGTGCAGGGATTATCCTGCCTGTCAACACTGTAATTTGGCCTGCCGAGTCCAAGTGCCTGAATCGTGGCTTTTTGTTTTTTCGTACACCCGATGACGCTGCGCACCTGGGTAATTTTTAATATTTTCTCACTCATGATCGCGTTCTCTCGTTTTAGCTTTCAAAAACCTCAGTCAGGCTCTTTGACCTTCTTTCGCCTACATCGTAAGCATCAGACATACTCTGAAGGCCCTTGATTGCAGCTTTTACAACATTGTGTGGATTTGATGATCCAAGCGATTTGGTCAGAATGTCGTGAATACCAGCCATCTCAAGAACAGCCCGCACAGCTCCACCGGCAATAAGGCCCGTACCGGGCGTTGCTGGCTTCATCATGACCTTGGCAGAACCATACTTTACCACAATCTGATGTGGAATAGTTCCCTTTACAATTGGCACCTTGATCACATTTTTCTTGCCATCTTCAATACCTTTCGCAATGGCATCCTGTACTTCGTTAGCCTTCCCAAGTCCGTAACCTACATGACCTTCTTTATCGCCGACAACAACAATAGCATTGAATCCGAAACGCTTGCCACCTTTAACGACCTTTGCAGTCCTGTTGATATGAACCAGCTTCTCTTTCAGATTTAATTCACCGGGTCTGATACTCTTAGCAGATGTTTTCGCCATTTACCTATCTCTTTGAAAAGTTTTTTAAAAGATCAGTCCTGCTTCTCTCGCACCATCAGCCAATGCCTTGACCCTGCCATGATAACGAAAACCATTCCTGTCAAATACTACATTTGTTATACCTGCGGCAAGGGCTTTCTGACCGATCTGACTGCCGATAATACGGCAGACTTCAGATTTTGATCCCTGAAGAGCCTTGTTATCTTTCGACATAGTTGATGCAGCCAGCAACGTTTTACCGTTCACATCATCAATCAGTTGTGCATAAATCTGTGAAAGGCTCCTGTAAACACAAAGCCTTGGCTTTACCTGGTTGCCCTGGACATTGGCTCTGCTTCTGTCCTTGATTTTCTGCCTCCGGGAGGCTTTATCGATTTGACTCATTCTCTTGAACCGTTGTAAAATGTTATTACCTGACTACTTGTATTCTTCATTCATTACTTGCCTGCAGCCTTACCTTCCTTGCGGCGGATCACTTCACCTTCATACTTGATACCTTTACCACGATAGGGCTCGGGTTTTCTGAATGAGCGAATCTTTGCGGCAACCTGACCTACAAGCGCTTTATCAATACCGCTTACAAGAATCGTAACCTGATCAGGCACCTCTATTTTGATCTCGTCAGGAGCCTTGAAATAAATCATATGTGAATAGCCAAGGGTCAAAGCGAGAAGATCGTTTTTCAATTCTGCACGATACCCGACACCGGCAATTTCAAGTTTTCTTGTAAACCCCGTAGTCACACCATCAACCATATTGCTGATAAGCATGCGGTAAAGACCATGCTGAGCCTTCGCCTTTTTGCTGTCGTCGACTCTCAGAACGGTAAGGAGCCCTCCCTCTTCTGAAATCGTTACCTGATCCGTCAGCCTCTGTTCAAGAGTACCTTTAGTACCAGATACCCTGATGTTCCTGTCACTGATCTCAATCTTTACCTGATTACTCAGGGTTATGGGCATTTTTCCTATTCTTGACATGGTATTCTAATGCTCTCTGGCTTATAAATTAATAGATACGGAACAGGATTTCACCGCCAACACCCTGTGCCCTGGCCTCTTTATCTGTTATAACCCCTTTCGATGAAGAAAGGATATACAACCCGAGACCACCAAGATATTTTTTAATATCTTTTCCGTCATAAACACGCCGCCCAGGCTTGCTAACTCTGGTAATCTCCTTTATAGCTGGATCACCCTGTGCAGTATACTTTAGATCAATCCGCAAAAAAGGGAATTTTTCTGTAGTTATAACCGTAAAGCTTTTAATGTACCCTTTCTCTACGAGTAATTGCGAAAGGTTCTCCCGAAGCTTCGAATACGGGACATCAGTTGTTTTATTTTTTGCTCTTCCCGCATTTCTGATACGGGTGATATAATCTGCAATAGAATCCGTTACAGGCATAGCAAACGTTGGTTACTTTCTAAAATGAACAAATACCTTTCTTTACCTACAAGCAAGCGAACTTACCAACTTGCCTTTTTAACACCGGGCAATTTCCCTTCAAGACTGAACTTGCGGAACATATGCCTGCATAGCCCGTATTTAGCGTACACACCTCTACCTCGACCGGTAAGAACACAACGATTACGAACTCTTGTCGCCGAACTATCCCTCGGTAACTTCCGGAGGGCTTCATAGTCACCGGCTTTAATTAATTCTGCACGAAGGTCGGCATACTTCGCCACAAGCTTTATCCTTTTTTCGTTCCTTGCTATAACGCTTTTCTTGGCCATCTGTATTGTGAATTATTTAGTTGTTCTTCTTTTTAAATGGCATACCAAGTTCCGAGAGCAACACGTAAGCCTCTTCATCGGTAGAAGCGGAGGTTACAAAGCTGATATCCATTCCGGATATTCTCGGTACTTTATCAATATCGATTTCCGGAAATATTATCTGCTCCCTGACTCCTGCGGTGTAGTTTCCCCGGCCATCAAAACTGGTATTACTGAGCCCACGGAAATCACGTATCCTTGGAACGGCAAGACTGACAAAACGGTCAAAAAACTCATACATGACCTTGCGGCGTAGCGTTACCCGACAACCTATAGCCTGACCTTCACGAAGTTTAAAGTTTGATATGGCTTTTTTTGATTTTCGTATCTGTGGTTTTTGACCTGTAATCTGGGCAAGTTCCTGGAGAGCTATTTCAAGCAACTTTGGTTCTGCCGCAGCGGCCCCGACACCGATATTAATCGATATTTTTTTGAGTCTGGGAACTTTCATGACATTCTTGTACTGAAATCGCTCAATAAGAATTGGCGTTACTTTCTCTTTGTAGAAGGTCTCAAGTCTTGCCTCTGCCGGAATTGCCTGTGTCATCTCTTTATTCTTGTCCATCTTGTTCATTATCAGTTTACCGGGATGGTCTTTGTCATCCTTACATTTAGTAAAAAAACTTAACTTTTCTTCACATTAGACGAGTGAATAGGAAACTCCCTCTCAATGATCGACCCTTGAGACTGGCCCTGTGACGGACGGGTGTGGCGCTTCCTGATATTAACCCCCTCTACAATAACGCGACTTTTAATCGGAAATACTTTCAGTATCTTACCAGCTTTTCCTTTATCGTTGCCACTGATAACAACGACCGAGTCGTTTTTCTTGACGTGGAGCTTAACCTTCTTAATCCCTGTTTTCATTTTTCACTGATATGATAGTATTTCATAAAATCCTGAGCGGGAGACGAGACTCGAACTCGCGACCAACAGCTTGGAAGGCTGTGACTCTACCAACTGAGTTACTCCCGCCTGACACGCTCTATAACACTTCAGGCGCCAAAGAAACAATCTTCATAAACTTCCGGTCACGAAGCTCTCTTGCCACGGGTCCGAAAATACGGGTGCCTCGTGGTTCGCCCTGCGCATTGAGGAGAACGACAGCGTTTTCGTCAAAACGAATATAGGAACCATCTTTTCTTCGTGACTCCTTAACACAGCGAACGACAACAGCTTTGCAGACATCTTTCTTTTTAACAATACCGCCAGGCACTGCTGCTTTGACCGTTACAATAATCTGATCACCCAATGAGGCATATCGCCTCCCGGTTCCACCGAAGACATGAATACAGCGTACCTTTTTGGCTCCACTGTTATCGGCAACAACCAGATTTGTTTCTTTCTGGATCATCCTGTTTCAAGCTTTAATAAATGTATAAAAATCTTCTCTTACCTGGCTTTTTCAATAATTTCAACCAGACGGCAGCTTTTTCTTTTACTCAACGGGCGACACTCAACTACCTTGACAAGATCGCCGATTCCTGCCTCATTTTTTTCATCATGAGCCATAAGCCTTGTCGTCTTTTTGAAATATTTCTTGTAAACCGGATGCTGTACACTACGCTCAACAGCTACAATACAGGCCTTGTCCATTTTGTCACTGACAACCTTACCTAACCAGCTTTTTTTTCTTCCTCTTACTGGAGCACTCTGTTCCATAGATTCACTGCCCATTTTATTTTCTTCCATGTAAGTAAACAGTTTTGTTGTTTTCCTTTTCGTCAAACAAGTCCAGTTTCAGCGGTCGCAAGCTGGTGGATCCTGTTTTTCATACGTGCAATATCTCGCCTGGAATTGCGGAAAACCATAGGATTCTGCGGTTGCTCAATAACCCTAAAAAAATTGATATCCGCAAGTCTTTCTTCAAGCTCTTTGAGTTTGTCGATTAGTTCCTGCTTGCTTAATGCCGCAATTTCATACTTTTTCATAATAAGTAACCCTCTTGTCGAATTAGTTGCTCGGTTAATCTTCGTAATCAGGACGGACAATGAACCTGGTCTTGATTGGCAACTTTTTAGCAGCCAACCTGAAAGCCTCTGTGGCCACATCTTTCGGCACTCCATCAGCTTCGAACATGATTCTTCCTGGCTTTACAACGGCAACCCAAAACTCCGGTGAGCCTTTACCTGATCCCATTCGGGTTTCAGCAGGTTTTTGGGTAACAGGTTTATCCGGGAAAATCCTGATCCAGATTTTACCATCTCTCTTCATAAATCTGGTCATTGCAACACGGGCAGCTTCAATCTGACGGCTGGTGATCCATGCAGACTCCACAGCCTTCAACCCGAAGGAACCAAAAGATACCGATGTACCGCGACCTGAATTGCCTTTCATCCGGCCTCTTTGTGTCTTTCTATATTTAACTCTCTTTGGCATTAACATACAGGCAACTCCATTCTATTTTCTTATTGTATGGTACTTGATATTATGATCGCTTGGTACGGTTGCGGCGCTTGGCACGGCCATCACGAGTATCGCGATTTCTTGCACCCGCATCGCTGCGTCTGTCTTTCATTCTCTTCATCTCCTCTTCTTCGATAGCGTCAATACGCTGCACAAGAACTTCGCCTTTGTAAACCCAAACCTTGATTCCGATAGTACCGGCAATAGTATGAGCAGTAACACTGGCATAATCAACATTGGCTCGAATAGTATGAAGCGGTATTTTTCCCTCTTTATACTGCTCAGAACGTGCTATTTCCGCACCACCAAGACGACCACCGCATCTGATCCTGACACCTTCAGCACCAGAACGCATTGCCTGCTGAATCGCCTGCTTCATAGCTCTTCTGAAAGAAACACGATTTTCAAGCTGGTAAGCAATATTGTCGCCAATAAGCTGAGCCTCAATTTCAGGTTTAACAACCTCAACAACATCAATTTTTACCTCTTTTCCGGTAATACGGCTCAACTCCTGAGAAAGATTATTGATCTCTTCGCCTTTTCTTCCAACAACCGCACCGGGCCGGGCTGCATAGATATTAATCTTGACATGCTTGGTTGTTCTCTCAATAATAATACGCGCAATACCTGCTCTTTCTTTTTTTAACCTTGCAAGAACATAAGTGCGAATAACATGGTCTTGCTTGATTTTTTCAGAAATAACCGGACTATCATCATACCAGCGTGAAGCCCAATCCCTGATAATTCCCAGCCTAAATCCAGTAGGATTAACTTTCTGACCCAATGCTCTCTCCTTGTTTTATTTAGTTGCTGGATTTTTAACCTTATCAATGACTATCGTAAGATGATTCGATCTTTTACGAATCCTGAATGCCCTACCCATCGGGGCAGGAAGTGTTCGTTTCAGCGTCACACCTTCGTCTACAAAAACTGCTTTAATAAACAGCTCCTGATCGCTTACCCTTTCATCAGGATTACGCTGCGCGTAATTAGAAACAGCAGATTTGAGCGTCATCAAAACATTTCGTGATGCGGCCTTTGTTGAATTAAGCAGAATGGCCTTCGCCAAATTGACCTGCTTCCCACGAACAAGACCTGCCACAAGACGCATTTTTCTTGGTGATGTGGGCGTATCCCGTAAAATTGCTTTAGCTTCCATTGTATATCTTTACCCTTTCGCGTTATTCAATTTATTTTTTTCTTGGTGCAGATCCGCCTTTTTCAGCCTTTCCACCACCAGCATGGCCGCGAAATGATCTTGTCGGGGAAAACTCTCCAAGCTTGTGACCTACCATATTATCACCAACATAAACCGGCACATGGTTCTTTCCATTGTGAACAGCTACAGTGTGACCAACAAAATCAGGTGAAATCATTGAACTTCTGGACCAGGTTTTTATAACCTTTTTTTCACCCTTGCTATTCATATCAAGGATCCGCTTTTCCAGTTTTATATCAATGAACGGTCCCTTTTTAAGTGATCTTGGCATAATTTCTCTGCTTGTTGTTGTTAACCGCTATAGTTATTTGGCGTTCCTGCCCCGTACAATCAATTTTTGTGAAGCCTTTTTCTTGTTTCTGGTCTTCAGCCCCTTGGCAAGCTGTCCCCAAGGAGACATAGGATGCTTTCTTCCGCCGCCTGATTTGGATTTACCTTCACCACCGCCCATCGGGTGATCGACCGGATTCATCGCCATACCTCTTGTCTGGGGACGGATACCAAGCCAGCGACTTCTGCCCGCTTTACCCAGTACAACATTTTCATGATCTGTATTGCCTACAACACCGATTGTAGCGCGACACTCGACCCGGAGCTTTCGAATTTCGCCTGAAGGAAGTTTCAAAGTAACATAATCCCCTTCCCGTGCGGCAAGAACTGCAAATCCACCAGCAGACCTTACAATTTGTCCACCCTTGCCTGCCTTCATCTCAACATTATGAATATCAGTCCCAAGCGGTATATTTTTCAAAGGCATGGTGTTTCCGGTCTTGATTTCGACCTTTTCTCCACTTTCCACCTTGTCGCCAACATTTAAACCTTTCGGGGCGAGAATATAACGTTTTTCTCCATCATTATAATGCAATAATGCAATTCTTGATGAACGATTTGGATCATATTCAATAGCAGCAACTGTTGCGGGAATACCATCCTTGTTGCGCTTGAAATCTATAATCCTGTAATGCCTTTTATGTCCACCACCTCTATGCCTCGATGTCTTCCGCCCTGCAGCGTTGCGGCCACCTGACTTCTTTAAGGGCACAAGCAGGCTTTTTTCCGGCGTGCTCTTTGTAATTTCATCGAATGCAGGGTATGACATGAATCTCGACCCTGGCGTAACCGGCGCTAATTTCCTTATAGCCATTTGAATGTATGATCTATCCTTTTTATGATTTCTATCCTTCGCTCTTCTGGGCTGTACCTGAGTAATAGTCTATCGTTTGACCCTTTGCAAGAGTGATAATTGCTTTTTTCCAATCACTCTTCTTTCCGGTAATCCTGCCTCTTTTAGTATTTTGAGCACGAGATTTACCTAAACAGTTAATCGTACGAACAGATTTTACATCGACACCAAATTTCTTTTCAACCGCTTTCCTGATATCACTCTTGTCTGCATCAAGTTTAACGATCAAGACATACTGTCCTTTTTTCTCTGTCAGCCCGGTACTTTTTTCAGTCAACAAAGGGCGCAACAACGGGTTTATCATCTCTTTAACTCCTTTTTCTGGAAAGCTCCAAATTACCCTAACGTCTCTTCTATTTTTTTCAGTGCGGTCTTCTGAACAAGCAACGTATGACTATGAAGAATATCATAGGTTGAAGCCTTGTCGGCAGTCATGATTTCAAGAACCGCAATATTTCTTCCAGACCTTGTAACGATCATATCGTACTCGGGCATCAACATAAGAGTTTTCTTTTGTGACAAACCAAGATTCTTAAGAATATCAGCAAAAGGTTTTGTCTTGATCTGTTCAAACCTGAAATCCTCAATCACAACAATCTTTCCTGTTTGTGCCTTGGAACTTAATGCTGAACGTCTCGCAAGAAGCTTTACCTTTTTATTCACTTTCTGGTCATAAGAATGGGGCGTAGGTCCAAATATGGTACCGCCTCCAATATGCAACGGCGAACGGCTTGAACCCTGACGAGCATTGCCAGTACCTTTCTGACGTAAAGGTTTTCTGCCTCCACCCCTTACTTCGCCACGTGTTTTTGACTTGTGAGTACCCTGTCTTCTGTTTGCGAGTATCGACTTGACATCAAGATACATCGCATGTTCAGAAATTTCAGCGCCGAATATATCGTCACGGAGCGTTACCACTTCCCCGGTTTCAACACCGGCAGTATTTAAGACTTTAAGTTCCATAGCTTCGTGCTTTCAGCATTTACTTTTTTGTAGAAACAATCTTGACATAGGAATTCCTTGGTCCCGGAACAGATCCTTTTATGACGATAAGATTATACTCAGGCATGATCTTGAAAATTTCAAGATTTCTGACGGTAATATTATCTGATCCCATACGTCCTGCCATTCTGGTACCTTTGAATACCCTTGACGGATCGGATGAGGCACCTATAGAACCTGGCGCTCTCTGCCTGTCCGACTGACCATGTGTTCTCTGACTGCCACTAAAATTATGTCTTTTCATGACACCGGCAAAGCCTTTTCCTTTAGAAACACCGAGAACATTAATCTTCTCACCTTCTGTGAACGATTCAACACTGACGGCACTGCCCAGTTCCAGCTTCTGATTAAGCTCTGTAAAATCAAACTCAGCCAGCTTAAAACCCGGGGTTACTCCAGCCTTTTTGTAATGACCCTGCAGCGGCTTGCTGACATTCTTTTCTTTTCTTATGCCAATACCAACTTGATAAGCATCATAACCATCTGTATTTACACGTTTAACCTGTGTTACAAAGCATGGACCTGCCTCAATAATTGTGCAGGAAACAGCCTCGCGTTTCTCATTGAATAAACGGGTCATGCCGATTTTTTTTCCAAGAATCGCACCCATAAAGATTACCTTTTCTAATTCTTTAAGACTTAATTTCAACATCAACACCGCTCGGAAGCTCAAGCTTCATAAGCATATCAATGGTTCTGGATGTCGGGTTTATAATCTCAATCAACCTCTTGTGAGAGGAGAAAGAAAACTGCTCACGGGACTTCTTGTCGACATGCGGAGACCGGTTTACGGTATAAACATGCGATTTTGTGGGCAGTGGTATTGGACCAAAGATGATAGCATCCGTCTGTTTAACCACATCAATAATCCTTAAAGCCCACTTATCAACCAGGCTATGGTCGTAAGACTTGAGCTTGATTCTTATCTTTTGCTGTACAGCCACTTGTCAACCCTGTTTCGTGTTATCAATAAAAAAGGGACGGGATTTTCGGCCCCGTCCCGGGACGCCATACAATCTCTTATTCAATAATCGTGGTAACGGAACCGGCACCAACCGTACGGCCACCCTCACGAATAGCAAAACGCAACCCTTCATCCATAGCGATAGGAGCAAGTAGCTCTACTTCGACACCAAGATTGTCGCCAGGCATAACCATCTCAACACCCTCAGGCAGTGTTACTGAACCAGTAACATCTGTGGTACGGAAATAGAACTGAGGACGGTAACCGTTAAAGAACGGAGTATGACGACCACCCTCTTCCTTTCTAAGAATATATACTTCAGCCTTGAACTTGGTGTGTGGTTTGATCGTACCTGGTTTGGCAATAACCATACCACGCTCGAGTTCAGTCTTATCAACACCCCTGAGAAGAAGACCAGCGTTATCACCTGCCTGACCTTCATCAAGAAGCTTCTGGAACATCTCGATACCGGTAACAACCGATTTACGCGTTGGTCTCAGACCGACAATTTCCACCTCTTCGTTGATTTTGATACGACCTCTCTCAATTCTGCCAGTACCAACAGTACCACGACCAGAAATTGAGAACACATCTTCAACCGGCATAAGGAACGGCTTGTCTACGTCGCGAACAGGATCTGGAATAAATTCATCAACCGCATTCATAAGCTCCATAATAGCGGCTTCGCCCTCCGGGTCGCCTTCAAGAGCCTTGAGTGCAGAACCCTTGATAATCGGAATATCATCACCAGGGAAATTGTACGCCGTCAAAAGCTCTCTGAGCTCAAGCTCGACAAGCTCAATAAGCTCAGGATCAGCAATATCAACCTTGTTCAGGAAGACAACAAGAGAAGGGACGTTTACCTGACGGGCAAGCAGAATGTGCTCGCGCGTTTGAGGCATAGGTCCGTCAGTGCCTGCCACAACAAGAATGGCGCCGTCCATCTGGGCCGCACCGGTAATCATGTTTTTAATGTAATCAGCGTGCCCAGGACAGTCAATGTGCGCA
>CAJAAV010000113.1 GCA_903937835.1 uncultured Chlorobiaceae bacterium
ACTTCTCAAGGACGATCCGACAGACCGAGCATTTGACCTCTATCGGACTTTGGACGGACAGCGCATCAAACTTAATTCGACGCCATTGAAACAGACCACTGACTTTACAGACACCAACACGTTTCATGCGTCAGCACGTTACTCGCTTGCAATGCATCCAGATAAAACCGAAAGCGCATCGATCCTCGCCATTCCGCTCGACAAACGAAAGACACCCTACATCCGCATACCTCTGGCAACAACCAATGCCGTCGCCCAGAAAATTGGCATTGCAGACCTCGATGGTGACGGCGTCTATGACTATGTGATCAAGCAGCCAGGAGGCAATGTCGATCCCTATGAAAAATATTGGTATAAGTCACCTGAAACATTCAAGATCGAGGCCCGGAAACAGGATGGCACCATGCTCTGGATTAAAGATCTAGGTTGGAACATCGAACGCGGCATGTGGTATTCCCCCATGGTCGTCGCTGATCTCACCGGCGATGGACGCGCAGAGGTTGCCGTCAAGATTGGCCCGGAAGAGGATTGCCGCGACGCGGAAGGCAAGGTTGCAAAAGGAGCTGAGTGGGTCGCTATTCTGGACGGAGTAACAGGAAAGGAGATCACGCGTGCGCCCTGGCCAAGCCGTGATCGTCTCCCTTCCTACAACTACGCCTCCCGCAATCAGCTTGCCATTGCCTTACTCATAAAAGTATCCAGATCGGGCGTATAATTTTTGTATCCAAACAAATAAAAACCCAAAAAACGGTTTGCAAAATCTCTATCCAGCATTCTGTGCGTTTTAATTTTATTATTAGTCGCTTTTATAAATTCATTGTTTTTACCTAATTCCGCAATAAAGACAGCAGGCTTCCCTTGAAATAAGGCATGACGTATTTCCTGTGGCTCCAATATTAACCCACCTGTATTGATACGCTTAAATATATTGAACTTTACATCAGTTGGTGTTCCAGGCATAATCTTATAAATCACAACTTGTGATTCTTCTATCACCCTTTGTAAATCCTGACTAAGGGTATCCCATGTTTTTCCATTCAAGTGTGACAAAAACTCAAGATTGGTTAATTTCAATCTTTTCTTCGGGTCTTTTATAACACAAAAATTTCTAATACTGCTCAGTCTCTGCAAACCATCAACAACCAACCAATTATTATCATTAGTCGCATCAAAAAAAAACGCTGGCAATGGAAACCTGATTAAAATTGACTCTATCAACCTGCTTTGTTTTTCAATATCCCATAAATCATCCTGACGCTGAAAGTATGACTCGGTATTTAACTGTACTGACTTGTTTTTTATACGTTTAATAAGAGTATCTAGTGATGGTGTTTTAGTTTCAATATTTATTTTGGTAGGATCAAATGGCTTATCCATTAACACTAACGAGCCATGATTAATCTTTTCCTTTTCTATATCATCATCATTATTATTCTGCATATTCTGATTTAGTATAGAAAAGTCAACATCCTTGTCGATTGTATTATCCATATTATTTTTTCTAACTATTGATTACAGACGTAATTTATATCCTTGTTGACGACATTATCATTTTTTGATCGACATAATACAGTATTAACTTCACCACTTATAAAATAATGAACACTCATGGGTCATGATGTACTACAAAGGAATTAATTGTCAATACACTTTCACTGCTAATCCAAATCCAAAGAATTTCTTAATCAGGTTTAATCTTCTGGCTAAGTGTAGATTATTATAAAAAAATACATCAAAATAGGGCGTGTAAAGTAATCATATTCAAAATGTAAGATAGTAAGGCATATCAAGAACAATCTACTCGTTAATCTAACTGAAATCGATGTGAATCACATATCCAATAGAAGCATCACGCACCATTGCAGTAAA
Organism: uncultured Chlorobiaceae bacterium; assembly: GCA_903937835.1. Taxonomy (GTDB): domain Bacteria; phylum Bacteroidota; class Chlorobiia; order Chlorobiales; family Chlorobiaceae; genus Chlorobium. The sequence continues at coordinate 1,870 of CAJAAV010000113.1, forward strand.
TGTCTCAATATAAGCATCGCACCCTATCTTGCTTTATCTTAAAGATTTACATTTTCAATAATCTGATTTTTCCAGTTAACAGATTACGCATCATTCCTTGTTTGAGCTGACGAGTTTTTTCAAGATTTTCTGCCCGCACTTCAATCTCGGCCTCCATATCCATCAGTATCTCAGCGATAGCGGCTTGTTCAGGGAAAGGGGGAACTGGCAGCGTCAGCTTCGGGATGTTCGATTTACTGATACCGGAAACTTTTGTACCAACTGCAAAAAACAGGAATTGCTGGTGGATGTCTGCTGTTTGAAAACAGTAACGCCGATACTCATGGGTCAGTTCGGATGTCTTGCTCTTGGCGACAATGGTGTGAAGCCCTGCTATAAATGGAATGTCATCCTTGTTCACGACCACGATGTACCTGCTTGTGCCTTTGTCATCTTCTGAGGCATCAACGAATACGACATCACCATCTTCAAGCAGCGAATTGGACGCGATTCGCTTCAGTGGAATATTGAGCTTTGGGATATTTTGGTAGTCACCTTTTGCATCAATGGTCATTTTTGAGGATCCGTGAATGTCCCCATAGTGAAGGTAGCAATGACCTTCCGAAGATAGCTGGTCTCGTGAAGCTGAATAGCCGCCGCTAAAACTGAAAAGATCACCCAACTTCTTCACCTCCCACTCTCCGCTGAAACCCGGCAAGCGCTTTTTGCCGGTGAGCAGTTCCTGCATGGCGCCTTGTTTGATCTGGCGTTTTTTGGTGATGAGTTGCTCAAGGGATTCAATGAGGGCATCCGCATCGCTCAAGACTTCGGCAATGGCTTCTTGTTCAGAGACTGAAGGAACTTGAATCGGAATTGAATTACAATTATCTTTGTTCAAGTAAGGCAACGCTGTTTTCGTCGCAACGCTTTTGATGTGTGATACTTGACACTTTATAATATAGGCTAAAAAGACTTTATTGATTGATACTGATGGCAAAAACGCATGAAGTTGCTGATTGATAACGATATCACATCCAGCTATAGCCACGATTCCTAATTCTCCAACACAGGACATCAAAACAGATCCGGCTGGAACAACTTTCGATCCGACTGATGAGGCTTCGCTGATTGAAACTCTAAGCATTAATTTTGAGTCATACACCGCTCTACCATCGTCCAAATCAGGCGTAGTTATCCACGGAATATTTCCATCAAATACTCGAGGTTTATTTCTTCCTGGAACGATAAACCCACATAAATCTTGAATCTGCTTCACCTCCCAATCTTCAGGAATTACCCCCACCTCCGTCAGCTTATATCCATGCTTCACCTCTGCGCTCATGCCTGCCCCTCCATTCCAGTTCTAATCCCGTTGAATTCGACGGGGTTGAACTTTTTTGATGTACTCATAGCTCCATCCCCATTCGTTGAAGATGCGCATTCACCTTCGCCTCCAGCTCGGCGACCTTGCTGTTCACTTCGGGCAGGGGCGTTTCGTAGCGTTCGGCAAGCTCTTTCACCCGGCGGGTCAGGGTCTGGCTGATGCGATCCATCTCTCCGTGAATGGCGGCAGCAATAGTGGCAAGCCATTTGTCGTCAACAACCAGCGTTTTGACCTCCTTTTCGCCCAGTGAGGGATATTTGGCATAGGCGAGCAGATCAAGGTTGGCCTCCGCCTCCTTGTGCGACTTCTTCAGGTCGGCTTCGTTGCCTGAAAGTTTCAGCCACTCACGGAGCAGATCGGCCTCCTCTTTGCTCTCCCTCTCCCCTTTGATCTCCTTCAACCGCGCCGTAACGCTTGCCTTGTTCACCTTGTCCAGTCCTGAAAAAACGCCCTCCTCCCCGCCGTGCTCCTCTTCAAGTTCTGTTATGCGCACCGTAAGGCTTTCGAGTTCAGCCTCAAGCCGGGTGATGGCTTCCTGCTCTTCGGCAAAGTATCGAGCGATGACAAGCTGCCTGGTCACAAGGTCGCAGGCCCAGCCTTTGTCAACCTCTTTGCCTTTGCTGTTCTTCACCAGAAGGCGAGAGGTTTCAGCTCTCCATCCATCGGCGGCGATGAGGTAGCAGTCGTCCTGCATGCTCTCCGTCCAGTAGTCCATCAGGTGCTGGTAAACGTGATAGTTGTCGATCAGCGGCTTGCCGGTGTAGTGGGTGAGCAGCTCTTCGGAGAGTTCCTGAATCAGCGCCTTGGGATGAAACGCGGGTTGAAGGTTTTTGAGCCTGAGGGCAGCGCTCTCCTGCCACTTGGCAAAGAGGCTGTTCATGCTTTCGATGAAGGTGACGAACTCCGGGTGGTTGTAGATGGTGCTCTTGATGGTGCCCTTCGGGATAGCAAGATCAAGGTAGCCGGGACGGTTGGCCTTGAAGAGGGTTTGGCGAAGCTCCGGGCAGACCTCCCAGTAAGGCTGAAGACCATCAACATCGGTGCTGGGGATTCCGCCGCGAAGGTGACCTTCAATATCCTGAATATCCTCTGCCACCTGGTTGTCGATGTAGCGCGGAAGGTTCAGGTTAAACTCGTTTTTCTCAATCTCCTCAATGCTGACCATCCGTGAGTACTTCGGGATCTCAAGCTGCCGGGTGAAAACATCAACAATCTTGTGGAGATCCATGTCGCGCAGGCGGTTCTTGGGGCCATCCTTCATGTACCCTGCGCTGGCGTCAATCATGAAGATGCCTTTGCGGGCATGAGCATCTTTCTTGTCGATGACGATGATGCAGGCGGGGATACCGGTGCCGTAAAAGAGGTTGGCCGGAAGACCGATGATGCCCTTGATGTAGCCCATCCTGATGAGTTTGCGGCGAATATCGCCCTCGGCATTACCCCGGAAGAGCACGCCGTGAGGCAGAATGCAGGCTCCCTTGCCGGTGCTTTTGAGTGAACGGATGATGTGGAGCAGGTAGGCGTAATCTCCCTGTTTGGCAGGGGGAACACCGAAATGCCGGAACCGGCCATGCGTATCGTTCAGTGGATCAATCCCCTTGCTCCAGCTCTTGTCGCTGAAGGGCGGATTGGCGACGACATAATCAAAGGTTTTGAGATCGCCCAGATCGGCATCAAAAAAGAGGGGATTGGCCAGCGTGTTACCCTGCTTGATTTCCGCTGTCGGGTTGTTGTGCAGAATCATGTTCATGCGGGCAAGGCCGGAGGTGGCGGCATCCTTTTCCTGACCATAGAGCGTTACCCGGGCGGTTGCTTCATCACCCACCTTCAGGAGGAGCGATCCCGAGCCACAGGTGGGATCGTACACCGTGGTGTTATTGGTTGTGGGGGCATCATGAATACCGACAATTCTGGCCATGATGCGGCTCACTTCGGCAGGGGTGTAGAACTGCCCTTTACTTTTGCCGCTCTCGGTGGCAAAGTGGCGCATCAGATACTCGTAGGCATCGCCGAGAATATCGTCGCCCTCTGCCCGATTTTTGGAGAAATCAAGCGCCGGATTCTCAAAAATGGCGATGAGGTTTGTGAGCGTATCGACCTTGTCCTTGCCGCTGCCAAGCTTGGTGTCGTCGTTGAAATCCGGCATATCGGAGAGCTTGTTGGCGCTCGCCAGCGGCCCGAGAATACGCTTGTTGATCTGGTCGCCAATGTCGGTTTTGCCTTTGAGGGCAACCATATCCCTGAAGCTTGCCCCCTCGGGAATGGTTATGGGAGCATAGAGGACACCAGCATATTTGTCGCTGATATACTTGACAAAAAGCAGGACGAGCACATAGTCCTTATACTGGCTGGCATCCATACCGCCGCGCAGTTCGTCACAGCTTTGCCACAGGGAGGAGTAGAGTTCAGATTTTTTGAGGGGCATGGGTTATCGCAAGTACTGTTATCATCAATTGAGATTTCCGGGGCTGCTCTACCAGAAGAGGGAAAAGAGACGTAACAGAATATAGCACAAACGTTCAGGAAAGGAAAAACGTGAGGTGAAGTGTTGCTCAAGCGGCAACAGATTGGCTTGCAATGATACCGCCAGAGCCTTCGGACACTGAAAGTATTTTGAATGAAATACGGCTTTTGAACAGGAATGCGTAAAAGATTTTTGTACAATACTACTGCGCAACAACAACAAAGGAGAGACGGCTATGAAAATAAGCACCGCTGCACAATATGAAGAGGCCCTCGGAGAGATTGAAGCGTTGATGAATGCTTTCAGTGACGGAGAAAACACGGTTAACGATTCCAAAATTGCTGATTTGGCAAAAACAATTGAGGAATATGAATTATTTAATCTCCGCCACTTAGATTACACGCAGCCCAAAATATAGCTAACTTCGATGGCTCCAAATGGGTGGAGAGGACTTGAAAGCCTTCCTGTAATACTTGTTGCTCACTTATCGCTTGAATCATCACTTTCGTCCTCAAAAATAAAATCTACCGGGTTCAACACTCGAATTAAGTTTCCTTGATATCGGTTGATTCACCGCTTATCACAAGTTAAAACGTAGCCAGTATTCGTAGACTCGGCACAAGCAACGTGCAAAGCATCAATATCCTTAAGTCCGTCTTGCTCTAATTGCTCGGTAATGGCATAACAGGCAGAATACTTTGCGTATCGGATTTTGTTTTTGTATTCTTGATTGAAGGCATTTGTTATTCTAAGATCTAAAGGTGATGATGAATGGACGCCGTATTAGTTGAAAAAGAGGCATTAAGACTCACTCTCACGGAAAGGGCATTACTTGCTGACCATCTTTTACAGACGTTGGGAAGCGAGGATGGTACAGTCATGAAGGCTTGGTCAGACGAGGCTGAACGTCGTCGCGGGTTGTTTATCAACGGTGAAGTTGAAGCGTTTGATGGCAAATCAGTTGTTGATGCCCTTCGAAAAAGATTGAGATGAAATATCGCATAATCTCGCTTGCTTCTGAGTATTTGGCAGGGGCTGTGAAATATTATGAGGCTCAATGTGAAGGCCTTGGGGCTGATTTTCTTGATGAATTTGAAGCATCGTTGGAGAGAATATGCCATTGCCCTGACGCATGGATGGCAGTTAGCCATAACCATCGCAGGCATCTTTTTCGCCGATTCCCCTATGCTGTACTTTACTACAATGCCGGGAACGAGATCATTGTCTCAGGTGTGATGAATCTGCGGATGGACCCAGAAAAGCAGAGGCAAAGAATTGAGAGAATGTAATCTCAGCGGATTTTCTGCCAGCGCATCTTCAGAAAAGCCTCCAGCGTCATAGCGACGCGTCACTCTCCATCAACGTGGTGCTCCGCTCAATACTCCCACTCCTCATGCTTGACCGGCAGGCGATTGAGATCGTCCCGCAGTGAGCGCCATTTTGGCAGCACAATATCGGGCCGTTTGTCGTGCTGCCCATACACCGTCACCTCCTCGGCAATGGCAAAGTCGTTCAGCTCCGGGTGGTCGGTATTGATGAGCTTGACAGTTTCACTGTTCTCCCCCGCCGCCGCTTTTACCGGAACACCGTAGTGAAGGAGGCTGTACACCTTGCGGTTGTTTTCGTAAAGCGTACGGTTCGGATTATTTGTCTCAATACACAGATCACTTCAGGATATCCACCAAAATTGATGTAGTTGAGAAAATGCTCGTTCAGCTTTCTGATGTCAACAGCCTCATAGAAGTCAGTGATACCTCCATCCCGGGTAATGGCTGATGGCCTTAGCAGCGCATTGAGATTGAGCAGGTGAAGGTACTCGTTGAAGGTCAGCGGGAGCAGCAGGAACTCGGTAAACCGCCCTGCACCGCTCTTCGTACCAACACATTGGCCACCAGAGGCTCAAAGAGGTCAAGATAAAGGCGGGGGGTCATGCTTCCGTAATACTCTTCAACTTTACCGCTGGACCACCAGTGATTTTCAAAACGAATGCGGTCAGTAAGCTGTTCTTCAGCAAAAGAGTGAAAAGCCATTGGAAGTTATTTTTGCTTATTCGATAAAATAAGATCACCGTATGAATCTTATTCGTCGATAATTATGAAAATAACATAAAAATAGCGATTTCATGAGCTTATTTTTCACGATACTCTGGAACAATATCCGTCCAATTTCAAATAGAAATTTATTTTACAGATGAAATTACTGCTTATCTCCTTTTGCGCTTACTCTGGCAGTGCGCCGAAGCGATGTTCCAATTGCATTTTCCGTAAATGGGGCTGGCCCACCACGTAATCCTGCCAATTCACGGACCCGCTGGGCAATTTCAACCTTGGACTGCCGCAATAATTTGATTTCGGATGCGGTCAACATCCGGGGTGTTAAGCAAATAACGTGCTTCAGACTCTGTAAGGCAGTCAAATCTGAAGCCGAATCTTTGATCCCACCAATTTTCGAGTTGTTGTCCATGTTTTATTCTTAATTCTTGAAGTGTCACTCTATCCAAGGCAATTTTTGCAGAATGAGGCTTTCCTGTCAACACGATTGCGCCCAGCACGTTACCGCCTTTGCTCATGATATGCGATCGCAAGTTAGCCAGCGTTCCACCTTGCCCAACAAAATCATCAGTTAACAGGTAAGGTTTGCCTGCCAATGCCTCACCGTCAAACTTCGCCTGCCTCGCCAAACGAGAAAATCCATCAGCTCCTGTATGCGACACAATGTTTATCTGTACTATGCCATTATCTGTAGGCCAGCCTAATTTTTGGGCAAGCATATCAGCCAATGCTTCCGGTATGGCGTTTACCCCAGCCCCCTCCACTGCATGCGCTGAAACTAATGTTGGTTTTTGCCGAGCATACGTATCTGCTAATTGTCCAACAATTATTGGATTCAACAGAGCATTTACCAAGAGATACGCAGCATCGGGGTCGCCGGACTTGGCTGCGCGATATGATGGATGCTGTTTTACCGTTGATTCGTTAGCATGAATCAAAACAGGTGGAAACACGTCCCACAGATACCTCGTTGTCATTATTCCCCGAATGCTCTTTTGAGATTGAATTCATTAAAGAGCAGCATCGGTATCCAATACTGCTTCCACTGGAATACCCCCCTCATGGCTTTTATCAGAAAATGGGCACACGGCACACCCAGCCAACTCACAATTATGCCCGATGAAAGCCGCCACGAAATGTAACCATTTTTTAGTAAATGCGCTGGGTGTTACTCTTGTTATGGCAAGGAACAACAACCGGACCCGTTACCAGTGCCAACTCACTGTCAACAATAGACTCGTCATAATCAAAAATGACAATCCCTTTTTGCGCCAGCCTTACCCGGAAGGAGCGGCACCAATATTTTTTCCAAAGCTCTTCCGCCGAAAGGGGAAAGTCGCGCCGCTGGATGCTTGCCCCTGCAATGGCATGGCACCCCAAAAAAGCCCTGAAGCTTTTCGGCTTCCAGGGAATGCACTCAACCACGCGGAACGTCCTGCCGGGGAAAGCCTCGCCTTGATAATGGCCGAAGACTTGAAACCGGGCACGGTCTACAGCTTATTATGACAATCTACAGGCTTACTATTTTATTGCATAAGTCATAGAATAGACTTACTATTAACCTATTACAGTCAAACTATACACTGACTTTATGAGTAAAAGATCACTACAGCTCCAGCAATTGAACAATAAAATGGCGGCATTTGCCTTATTGACGGAGGTTGCCATACCGCCGACGGGTTGGATAAAGGCCATCCGTAAAGCTCTTGGGATGTCGATGCAGCAGTTGGGCAAGAAATTATCGATCACGAAGCAAAGTATACAGGATATTGAAAAACGGGAAAAAGAGGGTGCCATCACAATAAAAGCGCTGCGTGAATTGGGCAAGGCATTGGATATGCGTTTGGTCTATGGTTTTGTGCCCAATGATGGCTCCCTGGGCGCGTTGATTGAAAAAAAGGCGGCTCAATTAGCGACAACCATTGTCCTGCGAACTTCAAACACCATGAAACTGGAAGATCAGGAAAATTCCAGGGAGCGTATTTCAAAAGCGATTCAAGAAAAAACTGCGGAGCTTAAAAACGAAATGCCTAAAATCTTATGGGATTAGAGCTGGAGCACAGAACCGGCCAGACTCCAATCGATGACGATGAAAAAGAGGGGTTACTTATACCTGCCATTGCCACGAGAGCGGAATTAAAGAAACTGCTGGATGATGTGACCTATTGGGTTGATCATAACACCTACAATCCTGATGAAATCGCCGTTCGCTTCAAACACCGTATTGTGAGTATTCATTGCTTTCCGAATGGAAACGGTCGGCATAGCCGATTGATGGCAGATATTATCATTGAAAATGTTTTCAAGAAACCTCTATTTAATTGGGGTGCTGGCAGTGTTACTACTGAAGGAGAAAGCAGTAGTCATGGATGAGGGAAACGCAAAAACAATCTTTTTTTGGGTGAACAATTTCTTTCCTGTTTTCACCGCAGGCATTAAATCTGAATGACCGGTAACAAGAACAATGGTATCACATCTATCGGTATCTTAACGAGTGATAGGGGTTAAACCCATCCACGATAAAAACGACTCTGTTCATGGCATCTGGGTCGGATAAAATAAAAAAACCGCCAGATCGTAACTTGGCGGGGTTCCGCAAGCTGAAGCCTAACGGGGGATGATTCCTTTATTTTAATCTAAGACAAATTCAAAATAATTCAAACAGTTATTTCCTTTTTCTTTCTATTCGCTATCAGGCGGAGTTTAAGCCGACCGCTTTTACCTGCACTGGGCCCTCTGAGGGGTACGCACGCTCAAGCAGCAGCAGAATCTCCTTGCATTCACGATCAACCGACATCACAACAATCGTGTGCAGAGCAGGCAGTAGCCGCTTATTTAGAAAGACGGAGAGGCCTTCATGCAAACCTATATGCTGCAGAAGTCGATGTCCCCGACTAACTACAGTGGACCCCAGCCGATAGACAAAAAGTGGCTGAGTTTAAGTTAGTAACCTGGCCTGTTCATGCAGCGGAAAGGCGCTGCCCCTCTTTTACCTTTAACTCTTCTGTCAGTTTGTTCAACTTGTCAACTATTCCTGCACCCCCTCCGCTGGCTGTCCGGTAAACTTTATCAGGTGTACTATAGCCCAACGACTGATGCGGTCTTTCGATGTTAAACAGTAAGAAATATTCCTTTAATCCGCAATGTAATTCTGCTGGGGTGGCGTACCCTTTTAAGTAAATATCCTCATATTTGACACTCCGCCAGAGCCGTTCGACAAAAAT
>CAJAAV010000114.1 GCA_903937835.1 uncultured Chlorobiaceae bacterium
ACTGATGGTAGCAGTGGTGAGCGTACAGGTTTTTTGGCGTTGATATACTCTGACAAAGGCCGCCATATCCCTGGATTCAGGTGACAGATCTTCGCCCGGAATTGATTGAAAAGTGCCGTCGATATGTTCGGATAAACAGGGACAATCATCCTTGGGCTGATATGGATGATCTGCAACTGCTCAAAAGTGCGCAGCTCTATCAAGAGAATCCAGAGACAAAGCAAAACGGGGTCACTCTGGCCGGAGCTATGCTCTTTGCGCCTGACCTGCTTATCCTGAAAGTTTGTCCTGCGCATCGAACCGATCTGATTCTGCGCAAGGTCAATGTTGACCGCTACGACGACCGCGATTTGGTGTGCACCAATCTCATCGAAAGCTACGACCGGATTCTGGCCTTTGTACAAAAGCACTTGCCGGACCCTTTTTATCTGGAAGGCATTGAACACAGAAGCCTGCGGGATGCAATCTTTCGTGAAGTTGCATCCAACATCCTTATTCACCGTGAATATTCCAGCGGCGTTCCTGCTCGGCTTATCATTGAATACGGTCAAGTGACCACCTGGAACGCCAATCGGCCTCACGGGTTTGGCCTGTTGAACCCTGACACCTTTGCGCCTTATCCGAAAAACCCTGTGATCGGTGCATTTTTCAGGGAAATAGACCGTGCCGATGAACTGGGTTCTGGTATGCGCAACCTTAATGAAATATGGCAAAGCTTACGGTGGTGCAGATCCGCAACTCATTGAACGGGAACGTTTTTCGCATGATCATCAGTATGCCGGAATTCAGCGCGAAACAAGAAGGAGACGACTCTTGACATCAGAACAAAAGCTGATTGCCGTTGGAAATACTCCAATCCGCTTAAAATTACTCTAAAATTTGAATTAGTTCGATCACTTTCTTAAACTGAACCCGTCGCAATTTTTTTGGTCAAAGCTGTTGAGAGTCCAGCGAATTTTCTTTCATTGTTCCAGCAAGTGTTTCGCAGATCTTCTGTTTCGATGTTATGCATGTTTCAAACACAAGTTCTTCTTAATCTCTGTAACATATTAAAATTAAAACAGTAATGCTGATAGCTGTTAAGGCACTTGAAAATTCCAGACTTTCAGCTACTTGCCGGCTTTTTTCTCAGGGGTTGATTCGTGAGCTGGCGCAGAAAGGCTCTTCAGCTCAATTTCCTAGGTTAGCCAAAGAGTCGAATCTGCTTGACCAGACACAATGTGACTCTCCGCTCTGTACTTTTTTTGAAAAGGCTTTTTCATTGTTGAAAAGAAAAGCGTGCCGTAATGAATACACTTACAAGTCGGCTCTTGCACATAAAATATTGCTTGGAAAGCATTCGCTTCAAACGGCTACAATGCTTTCAGAGTTTCGGGTTGGAAGCAGTAAAGCTGATATTGCTATTTTGAACGGAACTTCAACAGTCTACGAAATAAAATCTGAACGAGATTCTCTTGTTAGAATTCAGGATCAAGTTTCCTGGTATAGGAGTTTTTTTGCTCATGTCAATGTAATTACGGGAGAGAATCATTTAAAGAATGTTCTTGCAGCAGTACCTGACGACGTTGGTGTATTATTGCTCACCGACAGATTTCAGATAGCAACTATAAGAAAATCTCAATACTCACCAGAAAGAATACGTCAGGAGATAATTTTTGATGCAATTCGACTCGATGAGGCAAAGAATATTTTGAAAAAATATGGTGTTGACATACCAATTCTTCCAAACACCCTTATGTATAGCTCTTTGCGTCATAAGTTTCTTGAATTAACTCCGTATCAAGCGCATGACGGGATGGTGGAGGTTCTTGGAAATACTCGCAGTCAATCTGCAATAAGCGATATTATTAAAGCCATTCCTCATTCACTGCAGGCGATTGTATTATCACGACCTTTGAAAAAGAAAGAGTACTCAAGACTTCTGGATGTTATGAATATTCCAATCATCGAAGCTTTAAAATGGAAGTGACACGGTTATGTACTACCCCTATTTTCGAGGAAAACAAAACGAACTGCTTACTATTCGAGAGTGTGCGCCACTTATGGTACAGCGCCAGTTTGTTCCCATTATTGAGCCAGTCAAGGAGTCTTTGGGAGGGTTAAGCAAAACTCTTTCATCGCTTATAGATATTGGTGGTCATGCAGTGGTTATTGTCAATCCTCGTTATGGTGATCATTCAAGAAACGGTGATGGTATTGTCGAACTGGTGAACAATAACTTTGAGCAAGCGAATATCTCCGTTGGCATTTTATTGTCGGAAAACATGTCAGCAAATGATGCCCTCAAGTATTGTAATGAGTATTCCGAAAGGCATATTACTCTGATTCATGCAGGGTTCACTGAAGCAAAAAAATTGGCTGATTTACTGGGTTGGGAGGCATGTGAGATGCGACATGTTTTTTTTGAGGAAAGTTGCGGTAAACTGTACCAAAAGCATTTTAGAACAGGTGAGCGAATATTATTGCGTGATGGTTTTGAAAAACGATCGAACAGATTGCATCCTTACGTTGAGTTTTTTTCTGATATTCATGCAACATTCATGGATGAGGGAATGAATGGTTTTGGCGATTTTCTGATTGTTGGTGATGATTATTCAGAAACGGGTGGGCCAGCCTATGCCGTTGCTATTCATCTGACCTTCATTGACAGAAACAAAGATGATGGCATGTATATTCATCATTTTAAATCGACCCGTCAGGACGACCCGACAGATCCTGCTGGTAAATTTGCAGAAGCTTTGGATAAATTAGTTAAAGAGGTGACCCGTTCAGATACTCAAATATTTCATAGTAATGCTGTTGGTGAATTTCTTAAACTGCATGAAATGAAACATTTTCCTGGTCTTGGCCCGGTTAAAAAATTATCAATGAAGCATCATTTAGAGACCTTGGCAGATTACTTTATTCGGGAACATAATGTTGCATGATGAAAAGTTGTTGCGCCAACTGTATCGGTGACCGAGGAATAACAAGAGCGATTATTCCAACATTATCCTCTGAAGTTGGAAACTGTCTTTATTGCGGAACGCAGAATACTCAACTGATTCAACTATCTTTTCTTAAAAGCTATTTTGAACAGCTTGCCAATATCTACATCAAGAATCAGACTGGCAAAACTCTTGTTGAGTGGTTCAAGGATGATTGGGATATGTTCTCTCATCCCAGAATGGATATTGCACATTCAAAGGAACTGTTGGCTGATATTCTTGATGATGGAGCAATAGTTCGTGAAAATTTTGTTCCTTCTGACGATTGTCTTTCAGATGGACTTGAGCGCTGGGAGAAACTTCGCAGTGAGTTGATGTATGAGAACAGATTTTTTCCTCAAACCGAAATCGACACAGAGAGGTTACGCGGTCTGTTGTCTCATTTGCTGCTTGGATCTGATGAACTCAATGAAATATGGTATAGAGCCCGTCTTCAAACTATGACAGAGCCCTTTTTGCCTGATGACATGGGGGCTCCACCGAAACATCTTGCAACGCAAGGCCGGGCAAATCCTGCCGGAATTCCATATTTGTATCTTGCCTCTACTGTTACGACAGCGATTTCGGAACTTCGCCCGCATACGGGTGATTTTGCAAGTGTGGCTGATTATTGTATGTCGAAGAATTTGAAAATCATCGATTTGCGTTGTCCCCGCAAAACTGTTTCACCATTCCTGTTGAGCGATGAAAGAGAAGTAGCGCTGCTCAGAGGAGATATAAGCTTTTTGGAACAGCTTGGAGATGAATTGACACGACCAGTACTTCCACAGGTCGCAGCTATTGATTATATCCCAAGTCAATATATCTGTGAATTCATCAAAAAATGCGGCTATCATGGCGTGATCTATAAAAGCTCAGTAGGAGATGGAATAAACCTTGCCGTTTTTGACCCAACGATTGCTTCAGCGCTGAATGTTGCTCGATATAAAGTATCTCGTGTATCTGTAGAAGTTTCACAATAACAATGAAATATATTTCAATTGTAGAGGCAAGGTATGTCAAGGATTATCAGATATTTCTGAAATTCAATACCGGTGAAACGGGAGAGGTTGATCTCCGCGATCTTGTTTATAAATATCCAATAGCGGAGCCATTACGGAACCCTGAAGCTTTTTCACATTTTTTTCTTGATTCCTGGCCTACTTTGTATGGGAATGCGGTTTTGATGTTGACCCTGAGTCACTGTATTTCAGGGCAACAGGCAAGTCGCTGTGGGAGACGAAAGCATCCTGATAAAACGCCATTCCA
>CAJAAV010000115.1 GCA_903937835.1 uncultured Chlorobiaceae bacterium
CTCAACAAGCCGTTCAATCTTGTCAGCAACAGCATCATCGGTTCTCCGCATATTTTAGTGAAACCGCTTTTTTTTAATACTCCATCAGGCTATACCCATATCGAGTTTGCCACAGTAAAATAGGATCCTTGTTCGGTAACTTTCGAATTTATGAAATCCTCTTGCTGAGGCTTTTATCGTCTGAATTTTACTATTGAGACCTTCTGATACCGCGTTACTTACCCGATTCTTGAAGTAGTTCAAAAGGTTGTCACGGTGCCGGTTCAGCATATCTTTTACCTCTATCATTGGGGTGAGTCCTGACTGGTCAACCGTATCGCTCCAGTATGATAAAAACAAGCCCCCGTGAACTTCGGTTGTCAAATTCCAGAACAATCTGAACCCGTTCTTGATCGACTAGGCAACCCCTGTTTTTAATTCTCCTTCCATCAGGAGTTCAAACTTTGCTCTCTGCGTATCCTTCATATTTTCAAGATTGCGAAGCCAGCAAAACCTTGACCCAACAAGAGTTTTATCCCCTATTTTGTAGAGCTGTGCTGATTCATGACGCCTCACCTTATCTACCGCATCGTTCAGGTACTTGCTGATGTGAAACCGGTCATGCACAATATCTGCTTTCGGAAGACATTTCTTTACCGCCGTAGCGAACGCTTGCCACATATCGAGAGAAACTGACTTTACACTCTCACGTTGTGATTCTGTAAGGGTTTGTAACAACGTTTCAGTGGCTTCCAAGGTGCGACTCTCAACAACATCCAAGACACGACTTCCATTAATGTCATTGAGCGTCGTAATGTACTTGTGGCCCTTTCTGAAGCTTTTTTCATCAATACCTATATTACAAATCTCTTCTGGTGCACGCCGGGAGAGCCCACGCTTTACCGCACGATTCATAATCTCATCGGTAGCATGCCACCCCAATTCAAGCATATCTGCTGCGGCGTTGGTATTGGAACAATGCTGCAAAAGGTCTACGGCAAAGCCTTCAAACATCAAGGTAAATCGAGAGTGGCGCTCTGCCCATGGAACAGCCAATGTTTTGACACCGCACTTGATGCACTGACATCTTGGAATACGTGCTATGATTATGGTCTCATATTGCATGGTATCAAGATGCCGCCAGCGTTGTTCCGGCACCCGGTCATACACTTTACCAGCTAACCCACATTCTGGACAAACTACTGCACCACCTATAAAACGAGCATGAATTTCTATCCGCTTGCTATCAGCAGAAAAATCGACAGCATCGACCGACCAAGTCAAGGGAAGACGTAAAAGGCTGTGGTAATGAGTGGTTAACTTCTGCATAAATTAAAATGCGTCATGATACGCTTTTATTCCACCTTTCCACTATAATATTCCAAGAGCCGCATCATCTATCCAGTCGGCTCCACAAAGCTCACAGACTTTAGCAGGAACGTCCCTGATAACAAACAGCCCATAACCAGGCTCGACCGTAATGGTTGTTTTGCCCTCTCTTTTCTCCCCTCCACATAAAGGGCAGCAAGTAATTGTAGGAGAGTCATTCATTTTCTTCTTCTGGTTTTTAAATCAGATTCGAAAGAGTTCAAGTCAGGCCTGTACACGGTATCAGTGGCATTTTTTTTTAACCACGTTTGTTGACACTTATTCTTTTCAAATGTTGTGGCCACACCTGTTACTGTAAACCTTCCCACAGTCGGCTGGAGTCTTTTACCTCCCGTACCCGGCCTGCGGCAATATCCTCCTCAGCCTCCTTCAGTGCTGCCAATAATCCTGGATTGGAGAAGTACTGAACATCAAACAGATCATCCCAATCAACATTATTGTCTTCGTTGGTGTCAAAAAAGCAGGCCAACCCAATCGCCTTGAACTTTTGCTCACCAGAGGTTGAACTCATTGAATTCACCTGATCCCCAAAATATCCTTGACGGCATCAGGTGAATGCGCATCAGTACCGGCATGGGTATAAACACCGTTTTTTTCAAAATACTGCGCACTCGCTTTTACCCTGCCGCCATACTGACCATTGATGCTGCCGAGGTTTCCCTGAAATTGGCATCCCAGTTGTTTGAAATAACGGAGCAGCTCATTGCTCGATTTATTGCCGTTGTTCTGCGCACCGCCTCTTGAAAACCATCTGTTCAACGTCCCTGCGCTCTGTGGTTCACGTTCCGCTATTTCCAGCAAAAAGCAGCGCTCGGGGTGCGCGATGAGAGGAGTAATGCCTCTGCGTTTAACCGCAAAGATTGTCTCCTTCACCAGATCCACAGAGGTGTTGTTGGGAATTTCAATCATTATGGAGGTAGTACCTTCGAGAAGCAGTGGCTTACTGATGTAGTCGAGCAAAAATTCGTCGAGATAGTATTCGCGACCGGCAAGCAGTTTGATGCCAATGCCTTCCTTCTCCAGCTCACGCTGAAGCTTGTCGCGTTCATGAAGCACCTCTTCGTTAGAGACCTCATACATCCCCTTGATCAGATGGGGCGTACAATAGACTTCACGATACCCTGCCTTTGCAAGCAGACGAGCCATCTCAATCGACTCATCCTGTTCCTTTGGCCCATCATCAATGCCTGGCAGGATATGACAATGGTAATCGGTGGTTCGCTGTTTCAGTGCCATTCCGGTGAGCAACTGGGTTGTGGTAGATGCGTTCAGGACTTGAGGAACTTGATGTCACCTAATTTTGAGATAAGCTTCTTAAGCTGGGAAGGGTTCTTGCCTTTTTTACCCTCCTCCTCCTGGCCATACCCATAGCCGCTGCCATACCCATACCCATACCCATACCCATACCCATACCCATACCCATACCCATACCCGCTGCCCCGGAGGGATTTGTTGTTAAACACAAAACCGGCTACCGGCGCTTTTGCGCTTTTCAGCATTTCACTGAGTCGGGAAGCGGCTTTTCTTGGAATACGTCCAGCTTCCATCACCACCAGAACAAGGTCAGCAAATGAGGTCAGTACAATGGAATCACTCACCGGAAGGGTTGGTGGAGCATCGATAATGATTTGGTCAAACATCTCGCGGAGACGATCAATAAGCTCTTTCATGGCGAGAGAGCCAAGGAGGACTGACGGATTTGGGGGAGGAGTACCGGTAGAAAAAAAGGTGAGGTTACTTATGATCGTCGGCTGCAGGGCACTTGCAAGGGGAACATCTCCGGCAAGCACTTCAGTAACACCTGGAACCTGTTTCATACCAATCCTCTGGTAGAGGGTTGATTTATGAAAGTCACAGTCAATCAGTACTGTACGCGCACCGGTGAGTCCAGCCGTAATGGCCAGATTGGTGCTGATAGTGCTTTTGCCCTCTCCTGAAAAAGCGCTGGTGAGCACAATAACCTTTCGCTTCTGGTTCAGTGTTGAAAAGTGAATCGCAGTGCGAAGTGAACGGAAGGCCTCCGCCGGAATAGATTTCTGCTTGGTGTGAGCAATGAGAGAAAGATTCTCCTCTTCACTGTTTCCATCTTCACCCTTTCCAATATAGGGAATGGTAGCCAGGTAAGGAAAGCCGAGAAGGTTTTTGGCTTCATTTTCGTTTTTGACGGTGTCGTCAAGGTAGTCAATCAGCAATGACAGAGCTATGGCAGCAATAATACTGATGAAAAAACCAAGCAACAGGTATTTGGCTTTTTCTGGTCTGACCGGATTTGCTGGAATAATTGCTGTATCAATGACGTTGATGTTGCTTATGGTTGATGCTTTTGCAATGCGGGCCTCTTCGTGCTTCTGGAGCAGGAAGATATAGATGTCGCCCGTTACTTTTGCCAGGCGGGTATAGCGTGCAAGATCCCGCTCTTCAACGGGTATGCCCCGAAGCTGACCTTCGTAAGAGGAGAGGTGCTGGGTAACATCCGATTCCTGTTTGGCAAGGTTATTGATCCCTGTCTTGTAGGTGCTCCTGATTTTCTGCTGGATCTCGTCAATCTGAGCCTGCACATTCTGAACCGCAGGGTGGTTTGTTGTGTATTCAACCAGAAGGGATCGCTTCTGCACCTCAAGGCTGGCAAGCTGCTGGGCCATCCCTGCAACCCCGGGATCATCATTCATGACTGCGGGGGAGTATGGCGTCCCCTGCACCAGATTTTCTCTCTGTGAGGCGAGTGCAAATTCAAGCTGCTTTTTGCGAAGGTTGAGCCCAACACGCTCCCGCTCAAGAGCTGAAAATTTTCTGATCAGCTCCTCAGCCTCGGCATCAAGCTTGACCACTCCTGTCGACGTCTTGTATTCCTGAAGGTTAACCTCTGCCTTGTTCAGCTCATTTTTTATATTCTGCAACTGCTCTTCAATAAAGCTGACCGATTTACCAGCCTCCTGACTTTTAAAGGCGAGACTCTGATCGAGGTATGACTGCACCACAGTGTTGACAACATCTCGTGCAAGACCCGGATTGGTATTCTCGTATGAGACCTCGATAACGTTGGTCATTCTGCCCACCTCCTTGACCTTTATTGCCGATTTGATGGCAGCAGCAGCCCTGTACAAGGGTATACGGGTAAATTCGAAGGAATCCCCATTTTTCCCTAAAAGCTGCACGTTGAGGAGAATACCCTGCACTTGTAACGGAATGCCGTTTTTGCCTTTCCCCAATTTTTTGCCGCCGCTGTCTTCTACCTCATAGCCTTCTTTTCCGGTCATGGTAACTTTAAGCGCCTTTATTGCCGGAGATGTTGAAATATCAAGGATCTTCCCGGATGCTGTTGCAGAAGAGGGTGTAATCTTCCAGTCGAGGTACAGTTCCTTAACCACCTGTTCGGCGATAGTTCGCGATTTGATGATCTCGATTTCAGCCTGTATCGAGTTATTACCTCCTGACATAACCAGTTCATTGATTCCCAGCTTGCCATTGTTATTACTGACATAGACTGTGGACGATGACTGATAGACAGGACGCATCAAGAACGTATAGAGAATAACACTGACTAAAACAGTCAGAAACACAGAGAAAAAGACTTTCCGCCTGCGGAAAATAATGTTGATATAATCGGCAAGGCTGATCTCCTGCTGCTGAAGAATATTTTGATTTTGTTCCTGTAATTCAGTCACAACGCTTTGGGATGAAGGGTTAGTATTTTGAGTTCAAGTGGTTACTGCTTCAAATACTTGATATTGACAAAAGGCTGGAGTATCGAACTGAAGGTCTGGAGTGAGGGCAAGAGTTCTGAAAGAGCCTCGTTCCAGCCTGCGATAGCGCTTTTCGGCACATAGACTATGTCTCCTTCCTGAAGCTGCATGGGTACCGCCTTGCCGCGAAGCATACTATCGAAATCGACCACGAGAAGTTCCCCCTGCGTTGGGGTGTTTGACCGGATGATTCTTACTTTTTGAAGATTTGATCCCCTGTCGAGCACATCCGCACTCGCGATGACCTGTGCGAGGTTTACTCCTGATGCTGGCATTGACTGAGGGCCCGATTTTTTTACTGCGCCAAAAACAAACACCTGGCGTGTGCGGTATTCGGAAATCTCAACAACAACCCACGGGTCGTTGAAATATTGCCGCATGACAAGGTAAATCCGGTCGCGCACCTCGGAGAGCGGTAAGCCGCCTACAACAACTTTGCCTGCAATAGGGAGATAAATGCAGCCTCTACCGTCGACCCGGTAGCCTTTAAACTGGCCGCCACCCCCTACTGCTCCGATAAATTCGGATTTTCCGTTGACGTTGACCGAAAGCACATCGTTGGGGCCAATACGGTAGTCGTGAGGCTGTGGCGGAAGAGGTGATGAAGATGAAGTTTCTTCAAGATCGACGACTTCGCGGATGAGTGGAGCCTCAGGTTTTGCGTTGATGCGTTGATGAGTACCTGCCGGAAGATCCTTGTATGAAGCGCAACCGGTCATCAACAGTGACAGGGCAAAGAGCACCATCGCCGGGCGAAAGATGTTTGGGAACATCATTGATTAGCTATGTCTATTTAAAATTAAAAGCTCCGCTGCCTTCAGTCACATGAGCTGAAGAATTAGGACAGGAACATTTTGATGCAATGAATATAGTAATTTCCGGGAAAAAACACCATTTTACCGCCGCTCGAGCAATACCCGTTTGTGGTGCCATTCATTCACGGCGCAGAGAACAACCTTTCATTGCTGGAGCTGCTGATTTTCTTTCAATACAGAAATTGTAGCACGTTTCAGGTTGGCATAGATGAAGACGTAAAGGAAAAAACTGATAACCCAGGCTGCAATAAGAATGTCGGTATGACGGTATTGCCAAACAGCTAAACTTGAGACAAGGGCGGCATAAGTCCAGCAAAATGGGGCAACAAGGCTGTTACGTATTTTCAGCCGCAGGTGCCCGAAATAGGGACGAACAATTTTTATTTTAATGAGGCTGTGCAGGTGCTCGCTGTCGGGTAGACCAAGGGAGACATTGTTGAGGTAACGGCGTCCCATGGTGAAGAGGGCTTCATTAATGGGGTAGGCACACACCAGCAGCGGGGCCCATACGGAGACCTGGGGGTTGCGCATCGGGAGCATCACGGCTACCCAGGCAAGAAGAAATCCGAGTACATAGGCTCCGCCATCACCGAGAAATATTTTGCCGAATGGAAAATTAAAAACAATAAAACCTGTCAGGACGACGATCATCGTCAAACACAACTGTGCCAGCTCTCTGTCACCGACTTCCATTGCAATCAAACCCAGGGCAACAAAAAGGAGCATGATAGTTCCTGAAGCCAGACCGTTGAAACCATCAATCATGTTGATGGCATGTGCAACACCAGCCACGGCAAAGGCGGTGAATGCTACGGAGAGAGGAAGATAAACAAGAAGAGAGTCCACGCCCATAATCTCAAGGTGAGTGATGCTATAGCCAGTAAACCACCAGGCAGCGATACCACTCAGCATTGTTGCAACAAGGCGTTTGAAGGGGCTCACCCGTTTGGTGAGGTCTTCAAACAGACCCGCAGCAAAGGCTGGCAGGCTGGCAATCAGCATTAAACAAAGAAGTCTGGAAATGGGTTGAGGAGAGACAAAGCAAGCGACAACAAGGGCAAGAATAATCGGAACACCACCCACCCTGGGTGTAGGATCGGTATGGAACTTTTGTGGACCGTGAACAGTGTCATGCGAGTGTTTGCCGTGCCATTGTTGCGTCATCACCACAAGAGAGGTTAACCCTAAAGAGGTAAGTCCAGAGATAATAAGACCATCATGAAGAATAGACAACTTGTATTTATTTCGTTAATTACTTCACTCTCTCCTCTC
>CAJAAV010000116.1 GCA_903937835.1 uncultured Chlorobiaceae bacterium
AACTGCCTTTTTTTGGACTCTACCTTCATATAATACATGCTGGTTGTTAACTCGACTTAGCGTCGTCAGGATCTTCACTGTTTTTCTCCAGCTTCATGGCGCAATATAGTGCATGGCGCCTGAAAAAAAAGGAATGTTCTTAACTTGCTTAATTATAGTAAATCCCTCAAAAAAAACAACCAGATAATGTTACGGCGCTTATTTATGGGTCAGAGCATCGATAAGATCAGATTTTGTAATCAGTTGAAGCCTTCCATCCGACATATTTATCAGCACACCGGATGCGTTTTGCTGTAATTTTGCAGATAATTCAGAAATTGTGGCATCCAGAGTACAGACAGGAAATGGCTTCTCCATGAATCCGACAACCTTTGAATTCATCGCATCGTCGTTTTCAATGAGTATGGAAAGAATCTTGTTTTCGCTGATACTCCCAATCGGAGCGTTATAGGAGACAATCGGAAGCTGGGATACATCGTTCTGCTTCATCATTTCAAACACCTCCGCAAGCGTATGTTCCGGCCAGGCAAAAATCAGATCCCGGCGCGCTTTTAACTGGAGAATATCCTCTGCGGTAATCTGCTCAAGAGCCGATTTCGCTTTCCGGTAAAAGCCCCGCTTCCGCATCCACTCATCCCTGTACATCTTGCTGAGATAATAACCCCCGAAATCATTCATCACCACAACAACACAGTCGTTCTCACCGTATCCCGCAGAAGCCTGAAGCGCTGCGGCCATCACCGCACCCGATGCTCCCCCGGCAAACACAGCTTCCATCCTCAAGAGTTCCCTGCCACAGTTGAATGCCTCATAATCGCTTACTTGCATCACTTCATCGATAACCGACGGATCCCAAAAAACGGAAGCCTGTTGGGAACCAATCTCTTCAAGTTCTGAAAATGCCGGAGCTCCCGGTTTCCCATCTTTGTAAAGGCCGGTATAAATTGATCCCTGCGACTCAACACCGATAATACGGATCGCGGGATTCTGTGCTTTCAGAAAGCGACCGATCCCGAAAACCATTGCACCGGAACCCATAGGCACAAACACATGGGTGACTCGCCCATCCGTCTGGCGAAATATTTCGGCGCCAGTTGCATCGCTGTGAACCTTGAGGCTGAGAGGATTCTCATACATTCCGGTAAAAAAGGCGTTGGGAATGCTTTTTACCAGACTTTCGGCCACATTCATGCAACTGCGCTGCTCGCCGGGCAATGCATCTGAAGGGGTGATAACCAGTTCGGCACCAATGGCCCTGAGCATATCCTGCTTTTCCCGCGATATTTTATCGGGGACAGCCAGAAGCAGCTTGTAGCCCCGGCTCACACTGGCCATTGCCAGAGCGATACCGCTATTGCCGAAGCTCCAGTCCACAAGAGTCATGCCCGGATGAATCAGATGACGCTCTTCTGCATCTTTTACAATTGCACACGCCACCCGGTAATAGTGCGACCATGCGGGATTCATGTACTCGAGTTTAGCCATGACCTTTGGCTTGATATGGCGGGTCATCTGCTTGACAAGAACCAGAGGCGTTTCTGCTGGAAGCCCGAATATATCGTGGTTCTGCATGATAGTAACTGAAAAATGAATTAAAGTGACAAGAAAGCCTCGTCACATTCAACGGAAAATATACATTAATTGATTAATTCATGACACCAGAGAAATAAGCACATTTCATGTTTGAAAATCAGGGACAAAAAATGTTTTTTTTGATGGACGTTCCATCTGTCGAAAAACGAACCGCTCAAATCTCTTTAGACAAAAAACCTTTTAACAGCAAAACGGCCCGCGCGTTATGAACGAAAACAAAGCAGGCTTTTCGACAAGGGAAATTCCTGCAGATAATATGACCGAGGCTCTTGTCTCCTTGGAGCACCTTGCCTGGAATACACGCCTGATCCGTGAAAGAATTAACGGAAAGGCCCGTATCATGGGCATCGTCAAGGCAAATGGCTATGGCCATAACGTCCACAAGGTAGCCGGAGTACTTGAAGCTTCAGGAGTCAGAGATTTTGGTGTAGCAAACATCCATGAAGCTCTTGAGCTGAAAACCGGCGGCGCACTTAAAAAATTGTCGACGATTCTGGCCTTTTCGTCACCGATGCCATCCCATATTGAATTTTTCCTGAAATACGGAATTGACATGACCGTTTGCGACAGCGAAACACTTCATATTGCGACAGAAATTGCTTCCGCACATAATAAAACGCTTGCTGTTCAGGTAAAAGTCGATACTGGTATGGGGCGTCTCGGCACGACACCTGCAATGGCTATGGAACTTCTCAGGGAGATCGACCAGTCACCCTTTCTCAAGCTTACAGGTATCTACACCCACTTTGCTGAAAGCGCTACGTCCGGAGGCTTCACCCATCAACAGCTCGCTGCATTCAAGACTCTGACCGCAGAATATGAACATGCTTCAGCCAGAACAGTCTGCAAGCACGCGGCCAACAGTGGTGCAATCCTTTCGGCTGAAGAGTCCTGGCTTGATATGGTCAGGCCCGGCATTCTGCTTTACGGTTATCATCCCGCAAAAAACACTCCGTGCCGCCTTGATGTAAAACCGGTGATGCAGTTCGAGTCAAAAGTGATTTTTATCAAGCCGGTAACGACGGGAACCACCGTCAGCTACAACCGAACCTGGACGGCACCGGAAGCACGCTCTATTGCAACCATCGCCGCAGGCTACGCTGACGGTTATTCAAGAGCCCTGTCTGGCCTGGCAACGGTGATGATCAACGGAAAATCTTACCCGCAGATCGGCACGGTCACGATGGATCAGATCATGGTTGACCTCGGCACAAAGCACGATGTCAAAAAAGGGGACAAAGCCATTCTCTTTGGGTGGGAAGGGCCGTCAGCCGAAGACATTGCTGATATTACAGGAACCATCAGCTACGAAACACTCTGTTCGGTCTCTTCAAGAGTTAAACGGATCTTCTTATGAAGCTTTTCGAAAAACTGGCAGTCAAACTCAGCTTGACCAAAGCTGAAATCACGCTGATCTCGGTTCTGCTGGGATTTTTGGTGCTTGGGGGAGTCCTTAAAAATTTCCGCTCAGTAGAAAAGGCAGAAACTCTTGTCAAAAAAATCGAAACCGCACGTTACCGTGAAGAGGAGGTCGACAGCCTGATTGCCCTTGCTTCTATGGCTCAGACAACGGTCAAAGAGGATGTCGTGCAGGGAGCAGAAACAGAAAAGATGGGTACTGCCACTGAAAAAAGAGGTGCCCACCGATCGTCAGAAAAAAAGCTCTTTACTGGAACTATCTCCTTCAATAAAGCGAGCAAAGGGCAATTGCAGAAGATTCCCGGAGTCGGCCCGGTCATGGCAGAACGACTGATTACCTTCAGAACCACAAAAGGGGGAAAAGTCCACGAGTTCCAGGAGTTTCTTGAGGTCAAGGGGGTCGGCGAAAAAAAGCTCGAATTCCTCAAAAAATATTTTACCCTCGAATAATGGATCACAGAGTGAGCAAGAGCATTATCGCCTGCACCATCGACCATGCGGAATCGGCTGTTATCCGGCTTAAAACCTCCGGCAGTGACGGATACACACTCTGTGGCTGTAAAACGCTGCCTCATGGCCTCCAGAGCATTGTGGCGGGCAAAGAGAAGCGCATGCTCGGCAAGCTGAAAGGCTACTGCAGCGAATGGAAGGAAGAGGGACTGGTACTCTGTGTCGGCACGGATGGCTTACTGCCCCTCCCTGCCTGCTTTCCCGGAGATACAACCCCTGAGGAGTCGCAAGAGTATTGCAACATTGAGGCCGAGTACTTTTTAAGCAAGCCCGAAGAGTACGGTTGCGACATCGCCAGGTATGCCAGTGGTGATGCAACTGAGAATAACAAGCTTCTGCTCTTCTATCCGGCTGAACCATGCAGCAGGATTGCAAAATACTTCTCTGATGAGCACAAGATACTTTTCGCAGGTACAGCGCAACTCCCTCTTGTCCATCTATCGAAATTCACGGAGGAACCGCAAGTTATCCTTGAACTTGAAAACAGCTCTGTACTTTTGACAATAGCACGCAATGGAGAGATAGAAAAGCTCTCTTTTCATCAGGTAAAAACCCGTGAAGAAGCTGAATATTTCACTATGAACGAGCTGATGGAGAACCCTATTTGCCGACAAACATCCATGCAAGTAACCGGAACAAGAGCCGACAAGGCCATGTTATCGCTGATCGGCGCAGAAACATCCTGCCCCCTGAAGCCACTCGGCATACCATCATCACTGTCGATCAGTAATCCGCAACGATTGAGTACCTCGGCACCAGCGGTGGTAAAAGCCATCAGTGCGGCGGTGATGGCTCTTGCAGACCAAAGCGAAACATCTTAGTTCTTTGCCACAACAACCTCGGCAATCTGCACCGCATTGGTGGCGGCGCCTTTGCGGAGGTTATCGGCCACAATCCACATGTTCAGGGTGCGAGGATGCCAGTAGTCGCGGCGAATCCTGCCCACAAAGACCTCGTCGCGCTCGTAGGAGGTCAGCGGCATGGGATAGAGTCGTGCTGAAGGATCATCCTGCAAAATAATACCCGGCGAGGTGCGCAGAAGCTCCCGCAACTCGTCAATATCAAAATCTCGCTCCAGCTCAATGTTGAGCGACTCACCGTGCCCGCCATAGACCGGAATGCGGACAGTGGTAGGAGAGACACTGATAGCATCGTCGCCCATGATCTTGCGGGTCTCGTTCACCATCTTCATCTCCTCCTTGGTGTAGCCGTTCTCCGTAAACGCATCAATCTGCGGCACGGCATTGAAGGCAATCTGGTGAAAGTGGGTAAACTCATCCTGCTTCTCGCCGGCAAGTTCGCTCTCAAGGGCATCGCGCCCTACCTTCCCCTTGCCGGTAACAGACTGGTAGGTCGAAACAACAACCCTCTTCAACCCGAAGCGGTCATGCAGCGGCTTGAGCACTACCACCATCTGGATAGTTGAACAGTTGGGGTTGGCAATAATCGGCTCAGGGGTGCCATCACCCTTGAAAATATCTCCGGGGTTCACCTCAGGGACGACAAGCGGAACATCGGCATCCATGCGGAAAGCCGATGAGTTGTCGATAACAATCGCACCCTCCCCTGCCGCAATCTGCGCCCACTCGCGGCTCGCTTTTGCGCCAGCCGAAAAGAGCGCGATATCGACACCCTGAAAAGCCTCTTTTGATGGCTCGCGAATAATGAACTCACGACCCTTGAAGGTTATCACCTGGCCCACGCTTCTGGATGAAGCAAGCGGGACGATGTCACTGACCGGAAAATTTCTCTCTTCCAGAACCTTGATCATGGTGCGGCCCACCAGGCCAGTTGCGCCAAGTACCGCTACCCGACAGCGAAAATCCGAACTGCTCATAACTTGTTTTATGGTTTTAACTTAATAATTCAGTACCAGTTTATCTGAATGGTCATTCAACGTCTCGGTATCGTCACAAATCTTTCCTTCCCTCGCATATCCCTCACACTCCGCCTCGTAGTCGAGAAGAATCTGGATAACCTGCTCCCACGCATCCTCACGCACCAGCTTGTTGCGCACCCGCGAAACCATCGGCAGCGCCTTCAGGTAGGTGGAATAGTGACGGCGCATTTCAAGATTTCCATACTTCTCCCCCTTGAACTGCACCGAAAGCGTCAGGTGATCGATTGCGGCATGTATCCTTTGCCGGAAATCAGGCATCGGCATCGACACGCCGGTTTTGATAAGTAACTTTGCCTGTTCAAAAATAAAGGGGTTGCCAATAGAGCCACGGCCAATCATCACTCCGTCAGCTCCGGTCTCGGCAAACATCGCAACCGCATCTTCAGCGCTCCAGATATCGCCATTGGCAATAATCGGTATCCGCGCATGCTCTTTAGCGGCACGAATCCAGCTCCAGTCGGCCTTTCCCTTGTACATCTGGCTCCGTGTGCGCCCATGCAGCGCCAGTGCCTGAATACCGGCGTCCTCCAGGCGTGGCAGAATATCAAGAATGTTAATCGATTCAAGATCCCAGCCAATCCTTGTTTTGGCTGTCACCGGAATTTTAACCGCGTTGACAACCGCTTCACAAATCTCTGCCATCTTCTCCGGCTCCCTGAGCAGTGCCGCTCCAGCGCCTTTGCCTGCAACCTTTTTGGTCGGGCAGCCGAAATTGATGTCAAGATAGTCAGGGCCATACTCCTCGGCAATCACCGCAGCCTCAACCATCGACTCCACACTGCTGCCGAAAATCTGGATGGCAAACGGTCTTTCAACGACATCGGTCTTCAGCTTGCGCAAAGACTTTTCAACACCTCTGCGCAAGGCTTCAGCGCTGATAAACTCGGTATAGACAATATCGGCCCCATGGCGCTTGCAGAGCTGCCTGAAGGCCCTGTCAGTCACGTCTTCCATCGGAGCAAGAATAACAGGACGGTCTATATCAAGAGTTCCGATTTTCATTCCGAGCCGGTAATAATCTCCGCTGGTCCAATCATCAACTCCTTGACCTGCGCATGAATTTTTTTATAGAGCAGAGGATCTTCACGAAGCGCTTTTTTCACCGTTTCACGCCCCTGCCCAAGCTTTTCCTGACCATAACTGAACCATGAACCTGCCTTTTTGATCACCCCGAATTCAACACCAAGATCAATAAGCTCACCTATTGCTGAAATACCTTCTCCGTAGAGAATATCGAACTCGGCAGTCTTGAAGGGAGGCGCCACCTTGTTCTTGACAACCTTGACTCTGGTGCGGTTTCCGGTGCTCTCATCACCATCCTTGATCTGGGCAATTTTACGAATATCGAGACGTACTGAGGCATAAAACTTCAGTGCCTTGCCGCCGGTCGTTGTTTCCGGGCTGCCATACATGACTCCGATTTTATCGCGAAGCTGGTTGATGAATATACAGACTGCGCACGATTTTGAGATAGCGCCGGTAAGTTTACGCAGTGCCTGACTCATAAGCCGGGCCTGCAACCCCATGACACTGTCACCCATCTCTCCCTCAAGCTCTGCCTGCGGAACCAGAGCCGCAACGGAATCGACCACAACAACATCAATGGCGCCACTCCTGACAAGGGTTTCGACAATGGAAAGTGCCTGCTCGCCTGATTCCGGCTGGCTGATGAGGAGAGCATTGATGTCAACACCGAGCTTGCGGGCATAAGTCGGATCAAAAGCATGTTCGGCATCGACAATAGCCGCTATGCCACCCTCTTTCTGTGCTTCAGCAATAACATGTAAAGCAAGGGTTGTTTTGCCCGAAGATTCCGGGCCGTATATTTCTGTTACCCTCCCGCGCGGCAACCCGCCAACGCCGAGTGCAAAATCAAGCGCCATTGATCCCGTCGAGATCGACTGCACCGTCAGCCCCGCCGAACCATCGCCCATTCGCATAATGGCTCCCTTGCCAAACTGTTTTTCGAGGGCTTCGACCGCCAGGTTAAGTTGTTTAAGTTTTGCCGGATCAACAACGACTGAACTCTGTTCTGTTTTCTGAGTATCCATAATTAAACAAGCATAATAAAATTAGAGAAAACGGAATCTTTTCAGGTTACAATGCTTTTGAGCGTTTCCCGAAGATCCCGATAACGCAAGCTCAATTCCTGTACAGACCTCATGTTACTGTATGCAAGCTTCCTTGAAGAGATGCGTATGCTTTCCAGGCTGATAAAGGATGGACTGTTCGACAGCATCGACCAGCATTCGCCGCCGAGACCGGCAAGCGACCCCAAGCCATCAGACACCATAAATGTTTGTCCAGTGCGACTGCCTTCAAAACTCTTGATCCGAGAGACCAGCTCCTGAAAAGAAAGGTTGTGACCGACAACAATATAACGTTCCCCTGAACGGCCCTTTTCCCACGCAGCAATATGCGCATCGGCCACATCACGAACATCAACAAAACCAGTGCTTCCTGAAGGAAAGAGCGGTAATCTGCCTTGATAAATCAAGCGCAGTACTTCGTTCGAGGAACTGACCGATGCCATGTTCCTGGCGTCAACGCCGATCACGACGCCGGGATTGACCATCACAACTTCAAGCCCCTCTGCCAGACCACGAAGCCCCTCAAGTTCAGCCAGATGCTTGGCCTCCATATAACCGTTCCTGCGCTGCCACTCCTGAAAAGATGTTGATTCACTGGCCGAAGAACCATCCTCAGGAGCGCCGACGGCAGCGATTGAGCTGGTCAGAACAAGCCTTCGGACATTATTGAAAAGAGAAGCATTGACCACGTTCCGCGTCCCGAGCACATTGGTTTCATAGAGAGCATTACGAAAATTCCTTGTATAGGAAATCAGTCCTGCACAATGAAACACCGTCTCTGCTCCCTGGAACGCCTCATTGAGAGCGAGAGGATCAAGAATGTCAGCCCTTACAATATCAACCGGCAACCCCTTCAGAAAAGAGCAGTCAGAGCTTTTGCGCGCAATCACCCTGCATTTGACCTCTCCGGAATACCTTGAGAGCAGCGCAAGAACGACCTGGGATCCTATATATCCGGTAGCCCCGGTTATGACAATAGATGACTTGAGCATTAAACGCTGAATATTTCTGCCTTTTCTTTTCCCGATATTTGACCTCGTGAAACCTTTATAAACACCTGCCTTTTTTGTACCGAACAATAATGCGCTATTTTTTCGCCAAAACCCAACAAAAAAAAGTTCGGCTGTAAAACATATACGCGAGGGCAGAGCTTCACTGTTCGTAAAAATAAGAATTAAAACTACATTGCACTCAATTCCGGTCACAAGCTTCAGAAAATTATTTCAGTAATGACGAAAGAAAATTCACAGCCTCTGGCAGCGCCTTTTGCAGTTCATCAGGATGTTCTTGCGAACGGGTTAAGAGTCGTCACTGATACCGTCCCTTATGTACAAAGCATTACCCTCGGCATCCAGATTGATGCTGGTTCACGCGATGATCCCGAAAAAAGTCAGGGACTGGCTCATTTCATTGAACATGCACTTTTTAAAGGAACCCGGCGGCGCACCTACATCGACATAGCCAGAAACATCGAAAAAAACGGCGGTTACCTTGATGCCTACACGACCAAGGAACACACCTGTATCTATCTTCGCTGTCTGGCAGAACACCTTGAACCCTCTTTTGACTTGCTCTCTGACCTTGTCTGCGACCCGATTTTTCCTCTTGAAGAGATCGATAAGGAAAAAGAGGTTGTTATTGAGGAGATCAGCAGCGTTAATGACACCCCGGAAGAACTTGTTTTTGAGGAGTTCGACCTGCGCTCTTTTCCAGGCCACCCGCTTGGCAAGCCGATCCTCGGGACAGAAGAGAGCGTTGAAGCCATTACCGATGATGATCTGAAAAACTTCATGCGCCAGCATTATATACCAAAAAAAATGTTGCTCACCGCTACAGGCAAGGTTTGTCACGACGAAATCATGCGGTTGAGCGAACGTTTTCTCGGTCCGCTTGGAGAATCGTCCGGCAACGAATATGTGCGCCAGCCATTCCTTGCTGAACATTACACTCCCTTTACACTCACGCTTAAAAAACGGGTTTGCCAGGCACAGATTGTGCTTGGAACAGCTATACCACGACATGATCCACTCTATTACAGCTTGATGGTGCTCAACTCCATGCTCGGTAACGGTATGAGTTCCATCCTTAATCTGGAACTTCGAGAGAAACGGGGGTTAGCTTACAACGTCTATTCT
Source organism: uncultured Chlorobiaceae bacterium (assembly GCA_903937835.1). GTDB lineage: Bacteria > Bacteroidota > Chlorobiia > Chlorobiales > Chlorobiaceae > Chlorobium. The sequence goes on from CAJAAV010000116.1 coordinate 9,648, forward strand.
TCAGTCACCTTTTTTGACGATCTGACCGCAATTAATATCTATGCGGGTACCGACAGCAACAAAACGAAGGTAACCCTGGAACTCATCAAAGAGCTGCTCCAGAGCAATGCACTGAAAAATCCTGACCCGGAAGAGGTGCTGGCCGCGAAAACAAAACTGCTCGGCTCCCATATTATGGGCATGGAAAAAATGACTCGCAGAATGTCACAGACCGCTTCGGACCTTTCCTACTTCGGAAGGTACATCGAACCTGCGGAAAAAACAGCCGCAATCGAAGCGGTCACGGTTGATGATATCGCCGAGGCCGCTATGAGAATACTGCACGATGCACCTTATGCTACACTGGTCTATAAACCAGGACGATAAAGCACGAGTGACGCGCTATTTTAAAAAAGAGGAATAATTCGTACCTTGTTTACTTTTAATTTTTCACAATGACTCATTAACCAAGAGAGCCTTGCAAAAGAATATCAAGAACGTCAGCGAAACCGAACAGGTATTGGAAATTATTCTTTCCCAGGAAGAGTTTGGTGCCGAATATAAACAGGAACTGGAAGAAGCCAAGAGAAGCGTACAGATCAAGGGGTTCAGAAAAGGGCACGCACCTGAAGGCCTGATTAAAAAACTGGCTGGACCCTCTATTGAGACGACCGTAGCCGAAAAAATGGCATCAAAATATTTCGGAGAGATTGCTGAGGCCGAAAACATTAAGCCAGCAAGCCGCGCACAGATCATCGACGTCTCCTTTACGCCAGATCAACTGACAATCCAGCTCTCCTACGAAATCCATCCTGAATTCGAACTCAAGGATTTCAGCGAATATATCTTTGCCAAAGCACACTATACCATTACCGATGAGGATGTCGACCGCGAAATAAAACTTGTTCTTAAAAGTCACGGAACGTTGATCAGCGTTGATGAGGCTGCATCATCAACCGACACGATTATCGGCGATGTCGTCAGACTCAACGAAGCTGGCGAACCCGAAGAGGATCAAAAGACTGAAAACCATCACTTTACTCTTGAGTATCTTCCTGAAGAAAATCCTTTTCGCAAAGCCTTGACAGGGAAAAAAGCAGGGGAAGTTGTTGACGTTGAAAACGAACTGAAAGAAGCTGAGGAATCAGCCTCTCGCTTCCGTGTTACCATCAGTGAAGTCAAACGACTTGAGCTTCCTGAACTGACCGATGAGCTGGTTAAAGAGATTACCAGACAACGGTTTGAGTCAGTAGCAGATTTCATTGCAGACGTCCGAATCCAGCTCGAACAGCACTTTATGATGAAGT
>CAJAAV010000117.1 GCA_903937835.1 uncultured Chlorobiaceae bacterium
CCGGTTTTGCGAATGCAACACCGGGGCACCTGTTGATGATTCTTTTCGGAATGGTGTTCATCTATCTGGCCATCCGGTATGAATATCAACCGATTCTTCTGATTCCTATCGGGTTCGGCATTCTGATCGGCAATACTCCGTTTCTTGAACAAAGCGGAATGGCACTCGGCATCTATCAGGAAGGAAGCGTCATGAACTACCTCTATCAGGGAGTGCTGAAAGGCATATTTCCTCCCCTGATCTTTCTCGGAATCGGAGCCATGACCGATTTTTCGCCGCTGATTTCAAATCCGAAGCTTATCCTGCTCGGCGCTGCAGCGCAGCTTGGCATTTTCATGACCTATCTCGGCGCAATCTCCCTTGGCTTTACCAATCCTGAATCAGCTTCGATCGGCATCATCGGTGGCGCTGACGGCCCGACGGCAATCTTCCTCTCCTCCCGGCTCGCTCCGCATCTGCTCGGTTCCATCGCCATTGCTGCCTACACCTACATGGCGCTTGTCCCGCTTATTCAGCCGCCGATCATGCGCCTTTTGACAACCAAAAAAGAGCGCAGAATCAAAATGAAACCGCCTCGTTCGATTACCAAAATTGAAAAAGTCATGTTTCCTGTCTTCGGTCTGCTCCTGACAGGATTTATCGCTCCCGGATCACTGCCACTTCTCGGCATGCTTTTTCTGGGAAATCTGCTCAAGGAATCAATGGTCACAAAACGGCTTGCCGATACTGCCAAAAATGCCATGATAGACATTGTCACCATCATTCTTGGCGTTACGATCGGAGCCTCAACACAAGCGACAACATTTCTGACGCAAAGTTCTGCGCTTATTTTCATCCTTGGCGCAACGGCATTTATGTTCTCAACGGCTGGCGGAATCCTTTTTGCCAAGTTTATGAACCTTTTTCTTTCCGGAGAGAATCAAATCAACCCGCTGATCGGAGCCGCAGGTGTTGCTGCCATGCCTGAAAGTGCCCGCGTTGTGCAACTTGAGGGACTGAAAGCTGACCCCGACAATCATCTGCTCATGCATGCCATGGCTCCGAATGTTGCCGGTATAATCGGTTCAGCCGTCACGGCAGGCATTATGATGAGCTTTCTGCTGTAAGCGGCGGGAAATCCTTCGCGATATTCCCGGATTTTAGTATTTTTGGCTTTTTAAACTCCTAATTAGCTCTTCCGCCATGAGTCAGCTCGATTTACTCAATATTGCTCAACGCCCCAGAAGACTTCGCAAAAGTGCCGCAATCAGAAACCTCGTGCAGGAAAACACCCTGACAGTCAATGATCTTGTTTACCCGCTTTTTGTCTGTCCTGGAACTAATGTTGTTGATGAGGTCGCATCAATGCCAGGCAGCTTCCGTTACTCTATCGACAATGCTGTCAAAGAGTGCCAGGAACTCTGGGATCTTGGCATTCAGTCTATCGACCTCTTTGGAATCCCAGAAGTCAAAACCGAAGATGGCAGCGAAGCCTACAATGAGAACGGTATCATCCAGAACGCTCTCCGGGCCATCAAGGCAAAAGTGCCGAATCTCTGCATCATGACGGATGTCGCGCTCGACCCCTTCACTCCTTTTGGCCATGACGGGCTTGTCCGAGATGGTATTATTCTCAATGACGAAACCGTTGAAGTGCTCTGTAAAATGGCCATTTCGCACGCTAATGCCGGAGCTGATTTCGTCTCACCAAGCGACATGATGGACGGCCGTATCGGCGCCATCCGTGAAGCACTTGATGACACAGAATTCTCTGATGTTGGTATTCTCTCTTACGCCGCCAAATATGCGTCGAGCTTCTACGGCCCCTTCCGTGATGCGCTGCATTCTGCACCACAGTTCGGCGACAAAACGACTTACCAGATGAATCCCGCCAATACCGACGAAGCCATGAAAGAGATTGAACTCGACATCATGGAAGGCGCCGATATTGTCATGGTCAAGCCAGGACTTGCCTATCTTGATATTGTGTATCGCACAAAAGAGCGCTTTGATGTTCCTGTAGCAATCTACCACGTCTCCGGCGAATACTCCATGGTCAAGGCTGCTGCCCAGCGTGGATGGATCGACGAAAAAAGGGTCATGATGGAATCGCTGCTGTGCATGAAAAGAGCCGGTGGTGACCTTATCTTTACCTACTATGCAAAAGAGGCCGCAAGGATTCTTCGTTAAGCATTGAAAAAAAGCCCGGCGGCACCCTCACGCAGCCGGGCACTGCAATTTAATAAAGCCAATGATACGATACTTTACCGCTGGCGAGTCGCATGGTCCGGCTCTTTCGGCAATAGTAGAAGGAGTGCCAGCAGGCGTCTCCATCACTCTGGAAGAGATCAACCATCAGTTAACCCGACGTCAGCAGGGATATGGACGAGGCGGACGGATGAAAATTGAGACTGATCAGGTGGAAGTTTTATCCGGTATCCGGTTCGGAAAAACCATTGGATCGCCCATCGCACTCATCATTAAAAACCGCGACTGGGCAAACTGGACAACCACCATGGCCCAGTTTGAAAAACCCGATGACGAGATTGCTAAAATCACTATTCCAAGACCCGGCCATGCCGACCTGGCAGGCCTGATCAAGTACGGTTTTGATGATATCCGTCCGGTTATTGAACGCTCATCGGCAAGAGAAACTGCTGCAAGGGTGGCCGCAGGAACCCTTGCAAAAGTGTTTCTGAAAGCACTTGGCATTGAAATCGGCAGTTATATATCGGCCATCGGAGCGGCGGCAGAACCCTTTGCCGATGTGCAGCTTGCCGGACTCCTCAGCAAAGGCGCCGAAGCCGTCTCACGGCAAGCCGACCTCTCCACGGTACGCATGCTCGGCAAAACAACAGAGGCCGAAGCTGTAGCGGCCATTGATGAGGCAAAACAAAGAGGTGATACCCTTGGCGGCATTATCGAACTCTTTATCACTGGTGTTCCCGTTGGCTTTGGGAGCTATGTACAGCACGACCGGCGTCTTGATGCCGCGCTTGCAGCCGCAATCATCTCCATTCAGGCCATCAAGGGAGTTGAAATAGGAACCGCCTTTGAAAATGCCCGAAAGCCAGGTTCAGAGGTTCATGATGAACTCCACCTCTCCCCTCAGGAGGGTGTGAATCGAAAAACCAACCGGGCTGGCGGTCTTGAAGGAAGCATGTCAAGCGGGCAGACCATTCACCTGCGGGCAGCCATGAAACCAATCTCCTCGCTGGTTACTCCCCTGAATTCGTTCGACATCGAAACCCTGCAGCCACTTCCCTCACGCTTTGAACGGAGCGATACCTGTGCCGTTCCTGCTGCTGGCATCGTTGCCGAAGCCGTTGTTGCACCAGTTATCGCCAATGCAATCCTCGAAAAGCTCGGTGGCGACCATCTTGATGAAATCCGCCAAAGGCTCGACCTTTATCGGGAAAGCATCCGCGACACGTTTTGTGCCTGACCTGTTAAAAAAATTTTAAACCCCCTTTGCCAGCAGAAGCTCTTTCGCTGAGTTGTCGATGTTACCGTTGACCACCAACTGAGTCCCTCGATTCCAGGACACATGCACTATCGGCGATCAGCTCCTCCTTCTCGGCTGGTTCGGCTGGTTCAGGAAGATTGGGATAAAACCTCCACTCTTTGTTGACAATGCGGGCGCCATGCCCAAACGTGAAGTATGACCATCCCCACTGCATCAGTACAAATAAACGGTGTTTTACACTGCTGAGATAGTAGATATGAACCCCGAGCCAGATAATCCATGCCGGCAGTCCCGAAAGTTTAACATTACCCCTTTCGGCAATTGCCGAGTTTTTACCGATGGTCGCCATCTGACCCTTGTCGTTGTAGACAAACGGCTTTCTGCGTTTCCCCTGAATATCAAGCAGGATATTCCTTCCAATAGACTGCCCTTCCTGAAGAGCGACAGAGGCAAGACCAGGAAGTGTCCCACCATCATGCGGAGCAAAACAAGCCTGATCCCCTCCAATAAAGACATCGGGATAGCCGGGCACACTAAGATCTTCTGCGACAATAATTCTCCCCGACTGATCAGTTGAAAACCCGATAGTTTTCCCTATGCTTGTCGCCCTGACACCCGCTGCCCAGAGCACGGTTCCCGCCTCAATTCTCTCATGGCCAATCTGCACACCATTGGCGTCAATATTAGTAACCTTGCAGCAGGTCAAGATCTGTACCCCCAGCTTTTCGAGGGCAAGGGTCGCCTTGGCCGAGAGTTCCGGGGAAAAGGTATGAAGAAGAGCTGGAGCCGATTGGGCAATAAAAATCCGAATCTCTTTTGGATCGATATTCTTGAAATATTTCGACAGGTAGTACCGGTTCATCTCCCCGATTGAACCGGCAAGTTCAACACCGGTCGGACCGCCACCAACAATAACAAATGTCAGAAGTTTTCTTTTTTCTTCAGGATCCTGAGATCGTTCGGCATTTTCATAAGCCTCCATAACCCTTCTGCGGATTTCAGCAGCTTGGGCAATTGTTTTAAGACCAGGAGCAAACTCCTCCCATTCATTATGACCGAAATAATGATGCTTCGTTCCACAGGCCATGACAAGGCTGTCATACTGTATTTTTCCAAAATCTGTAAAGACTGTCTTTGTAACGGGATCGACGGTTTTAACGACTCCCTTGAAAACGGTCACATTCTTATACTTCGAAAGCATCATGCGCAGCGGATAGGCAATTTCTCCCGCATTAAGGGCCGCCATGGCAACCTGGTAGAGAAGGGGCTGAAAGAGATGGAAATTATTCTTGTCAATCAGAGTAACCTTGATCTCCTTTCGGTTACCAAGCTCTTTGGCAACATTGAGTCCTGCAAATCCGCCACCGACAATAACGATATGCTTCATTGAACTAAATAGGAAATTAACCAGCATTACAGAATCCCCAAGATCGTGAGAAGTAATATATCGAAAATTATTGTGTCTGCTATAAAACTGAGATCG
>CAJAAV010000118.1 GCA_903937835.1 uncultured Chlorobiaceae bacterium
AAAAAGTGAGAACAAGGACAATGATATATATTTGTGGAGCTTAGGGGAGTCGAACCCCTGACCTTCTCATTGCGAACGAGACGCTCTGCCAACTGAGCTAAAGCCCCGATTGTGATGCTACAAATTTTTAGCGCTGCCTGCAAATGCAACAACTAAAAAAAGGCAAAAAAATAGCCTGCACAGGCGCAGGCTATTGACCTTTAAAGCTGTCAAACAATTGCTGCGCTCATGCCTTTTCAGAAACAAGAGCCTGCTTGAGCATCTGAAGCTGGTGGCTTATAGTACCATCATAGATAGTGTCGCCGATTTTCACAGAAACCCCGCCAATAAACTCCTCATTGACAGAAAATCCTGGCCGGATTATCTTTCCGGTAAAGACAGCGAGTCTGTTCACCAGATCATTGGCCTGTTCATCAGAGAGTTGAACCGCACTGACAACTTCAACATTAATCACCCCTCGTTTTTCATCCAGAAGGATTTGAAACTCATCAATGATTTGTGGAAGGAGACCTGCGCGTTTCTTTTGGGCAACCAGCTTCAAAAACAAAAACATTTTATCCCCGACCAAACCCTTAAAGATCTCTTCAAGGATATGAATCTTCTTGTCGCCTTTTACCAGAGGACTGCGCAATGCATGCACAAGATCACGTGAATTGTGAAGAACATCTCTGATCACGATAAGCTCTTCGACAATCTGATCGAGAAAATTACCCTCCACAGCGGCTGAAAAGAGAGCTGCGGCATATCGACGGCTTGCAATTAATGTTGACATGACTTGAGCAGTTTTCAGTTACGTTTTGTTGAAAAATCCTGAATCATGCTGTTAACTATCTTTTTCTGCATATCAGCATCAAGAGCGGTCTTGATAATTTTTTCAGCGCCCTTGACGGCAAGATCAGCAACTTCATTCCTCAGCACATCGAGTGCCCGACGTTTTTCCTGCTCTATTTCATCCTTCGCCGAGGCAATCATTTTTTTAGCCTCACTTTGAGCCTTTTCTGTGATATCAGCGCGAAGCTTTTCGGCATAGTCTTTTCCTTCACGAAGAATCCTGTCGGATTCAGCATCGGCTTTTGAAAGCAGTTCCCTGTTTTTACGCAGAATAGCTTCAGATTCATCCTTGGCCTGATGTGCACGGTCAATAGATGACTGTATTCCCTTTTCCCGATCCTGAAGAGCCGTGATGATTGGACCCCATGCAATCTTCTTCAGAATAAGCATGACAAGAATAAATGTTATCGCAGTCCAGAAAATAAGGCCGGGTTCCGGGCTCAAAAGACTACCTGCAAGAAGTATAACTCCTGACGTAAGCATGAACAATGTTTCCGTTAACGATTAATAAAACCCGATAACGGCTTGTGGATATAAGCCGTTATCGGGATATCTTCTTTATCGAATCTGCAGAGCACTCGCGAAATCTTACTTAAGAGCAAGAAGCACGCAGATAACTTCGCCGAACAGAGCAACACCTTCGATAAGAGCTGCAGCAATAATCATGGTAGTACGGATGTCCGCAGTCGCTTCAGGCTGACGCGCAACGCCTTCGGCAGCAGAAGCTGCTACGTTACCAATACCAAGACCAGCTCCGATAACAGCAAGACCAGCACCAATACCGGCGCCTAAATAACCCAAACCTAAACCTTCCATCTTGTAATTACCCCCGTTTATTTTTTTTGTAAGTGTCCATTAAAACCAGTCAATAAAAAGCTTGAAAATAAAAGTTATTCCCTGATAATGCCTGCACCATTTTAATGTGAAGCAACTCCTGCCTCATGCTCGTCATGTCCTTCATGAGCAGAAGCAAGGCCTATAAAAAGTGCGGAGAGCATCGTAAAGATAAATGCCTGAAGAAAAGCAACAAAAAGTTCAAGCAGGTAGATAAATATTGAGAATGGAACCGACATGACGACTGCAACGATATAGCTTTTAAGAATAAAGCTGATAAAGATCAGACTGAGGATCACAATGTGGCCCGCCGTCATATTGGCAAACAACCGTATAGTAAGAGCAACCGGTTTGGTAAACAAGCCTATAAATTCAATCGGAATCATAATAATCCAGAGTGCCGGATGAGTTCCGCCAGTAAGATGCGCAAGGTACCCCTTGATTCCATGAGCTTTCAAGGCCGCCATCTGTGTAAGGAAAAAGGTGAATGTGGCAAGCGTGAGCGTGACGTTGATATTGCCCGTAGCGGTCGCACCGTAGGGAACAAGGCCCAAGAGGTTGCAGAGCAGAATAAAAAAGAAAACCGTCAGAAGGTACGTGAGATACTTTTCATATTCCTTCCCGATATTGGCCTTGGCCACATCGGTGCGGATAAACTCAACCAGCGCCTCCATGGCGTTGACCAACCCCTTGGGAGCCTGACTCGGCGTCATCTTCTTGTACTTGGCACCGACTATGGAAAAGATTACCAGAAGAATTGCCGATACAACCCAAAGCATCACCACGTGTTTGGTAATTGAAATATCAAACCCAGCTACCTTTATTTCGGGAAGCTCTACACTGCCAAAGGGGGGGAAAGCATATACCCTGTTATTAAGAATATGATGCATGATCACATCACCTGCTTTTTCCTCTTCAGGGGCAGCCTGAGCGCCATGTGCAGTCTCAACAGCCTGAGCCGCAGTCACCTCATTTCGGGGTACACCCGGCAACTTCTCGGCAGAGACATCAGCAACACCGTAGCCATTGAGCAGAAGAGGTACAAGAACAGCAAAGACCTTGAGAAGAGCCTTAGGCTGTAGAGCGTTTATCCGTTTCATGCAGTATTCTTTTTCTGTTTGTTTTTCTTTTGATACCCGAGAATCTCAACAATCACATAGATACAGTAAAAAGCAAAAAATGAAAACACAAAATCATTGACAACCGCCAGATGCCTTACAAGAACTACCGCAATAAGTACCATCATCGAAAGCAGTCGAACCATCAAACCGCCGAACACAAACTTTGTGAAGACGGCTGACTCCTTATCAAGAGCATATTCAAAGAGCAAGTACCCGACTACAGTATTGGTTACAACCATTATCCATGCAAGAAACACTGAATAACGGTCGGTAGCACCCGGATCAAGAGTAAAAAAAATTATCGTCCATAAAATGACTGATAAGATACACAACTTAATAAAAAATTCAAACAAAGGCTTCATAAGAACTTTCTCTTTCTTGATCAACAAATGCAATATCGGAAAATATACCCTATTTTTTTTTGTTTGCCGTCCGAACAACCTTCATAAGTACCAGCGCCATACCAAACATGCCGAGCACAACTCCAGCCAGAAGCAGCAATGGTGACGTGCCAAACTTCCCATCTGCCCAATATCCTGTCAACACAAAAAACGCAAAGCTTACTGCTATCTGCAAACCAATACCCATGTAATCGGACATCGCCCGAACAGAACGCCCGAACTGATCGGGAAACCTCTCTTCATCAGGCTTTGTCATCAATGAGCATCCTCGTTTATTTCCAGGCCTGCAAGCACATTCGGCAAAAAAGAAGATAACCAGGGCCGCCGTGATTACCGTACCGTGAATGTGAAGATAATACTACTTCCTGAAATAATGAATCCATTTACAGGAAATTCTCCCGCTGATGAATAACGACATTGAAAATAATCATATTATTTCTTTGTAACTGTGTTTATAATGCGGTTCCGATTGGCCAAGACAACAAAAAAAAATTTCAGGCTCAGAATGACACCGGAATATATCGTGCCAAACTGTTTTCGCGGACACCAGGAACTTATCGCACTACAGAGCACAAGAAAAGGAGGGGCAAGCAACGGGGTGTATTCCTCCCTGAACCTCGGAAGCAATACCGGGGATCGCAGAGACCTGGTTTATGAAAACACCCGGCGTCTGTGTGTTGCTGCAGGCATTAATCCCGGACAATTGGTCAGCTCTGATCAGGTACACGGCACAGAAATACTCTATGCAGAAAAGCCGGGACGATACCACGGTTATGACTCTCTTGTTACAGATAAAAACAATCTCTTCCTGTGCATCTTTACCGCAGACTGCTATCCCGTGCTGATCTATGACCCACGGCATAACGCTTCGGGAGCAATTCATGCTGGCTGGAAAGGGAGCGCCGGGCAAATTGTGTCAAAAACAATTGCGACCATGGTGGTGCGTTTTAGCTCCATCCCTGCTGAGTGTCTTGCCTTTATAGGAACAGGCATTTCGGCCAATGCATACGAAGTTGACAAGGAGGTTGCAAAAGAGTTCCCGCCTGATACCAGCAAGCGCTGCACTTACTCGCCTGATGAAGAAAAATACTTGCTGGATCTTGGCCTGGTCAACTACCGGCAACTGCTTTCATCAGGAATAACAGCGTCGAATATTGAGAGATCTCCGTTCTGCTCATACGGCGACAAAGACCTTTTCTTTTCATACCGTCGCGATCAGGGAAAAACCGGCCGGATGGTTTCCCTGATCGGTGTCGGCCAACGCTGAGGGTTGTTACGTAAAACTCCTGCCGTAGGAACCATAGAGTGCATGGGCCTCACGGGATATTTCCTCACTGAAATCGGGATGCGCTATACTTGCAAGGGCTTCCGCTCTCTGCCTGAGATTTTTGCCATGCAGATTGACAATGCCAAACTCGGTAACCACATACTGCACATGAGCTCTGGTGGTGACAACACCGGCACCCAGTTTTAGCTGCGGAACAATCCTCGACAAGCCGTTTTTCGTAGTTGACGGCAGTGCAATAATAGGCTTCCCTCCCTTTGAAAGGGCGGCTCCCCTTATAAAATCCATCTGACCGCCAACTCCGGAATAATATTTTTGACCTATTGAGTCAGCACATACCTGACCGGACATGTCAATTTCAAGAGCGCTGTTAATCGCAGTTACCCGCGGATTTTTCCTGATCTCCCGTGTATCATTGACATAATCGGAAGGAAGCATTTCTACAAGAGGATTATCGTCAACAAAATCATAGAGCCGTCGTGTTCCAACAAGAAAGCTTGCTACGATAATCTCCCGGTGACTCCCTTTTTTACTTCCGTTAATGACCCCTTTTTCCACAAGTTCAACCACGCCGTCAGAAAACATTTCAGAATGAATACCCAGATCCCGGTGACCGGAAAGCGCCGCAAGGGTTGCATCTGGAATTGCGCCTATACCCAACTGAAGCGTCGCGCCATCCTCGACAATAGAGGCAATATGACGGCCAATCCGGATCTCAATATCACTCAAGACGTGAAGGGGAGTTTCAGGCAGGGGATCGTTCACCTCAACCATTGCGTGAATCTTGCTGATATGAAGCATTCCTTCACCATGGGTACGGGGCATGTTCGGATTCACCTGGGCGATAACCACCTTTGCAGCATGCACGGCCGCCAGGGTAGCATCTACCGACACCCCAAGAGAACAGTATCCATGGCGATCAGGAGGAGAGACATGGACAAGAGCGACGTCGAGCGGCAGAATCCCGTTATAAAAAAGCGAAGGGACATCACTGAGAAACACAGGGATAGCATCTCCATCCCCACCCTGAACAGACTTGCGAACATTTCTTCCCACAAACAAGGCATTCAACCTGAAGCTTTCGCGATATTCCGGTCTGGCATAAGGTGCATCTCCCTCTGTGTGAAGACTGACAATTTCAACATTTTTCAACTCGCCAGCCCGTTCAACCATGGCTTCAATCAACCGTTGCGGCGTTGCGGCCGCTGTATGCAAAAATACCCTGTCCCCTGACTTGATTTTTTGTACCGCATCTTCTGCGGAAAGCGTCTTATAGTGCATAAACCCTTTTTAAGTGTTGTTATTTTTCCGGCGAAGATATGCCGGAGTATCTGACAAGCCTTTCTGAATTTTGTCTTCATGCTCTCCTCTCTCTCCTGCCAGCGACGGATTGTGATCACCATCCTGGCCAGGATTTTTCCTCAGACCAACCTCATGAGGATCATGGATTGATAACTGTCTTCTGATATAGGCAGGAATCCGCAAATCTTCCTCCTTCCGTTCAGGCCCAAGAGACGCTGTCTGGCGAACGGATGCATGAATCTGCCCTGGCCTCATCCCTGGTACCTGGGCAACAGGATGGCGTACTGCGGGAGGCTTTCCATCATCACGCTCCTTTCTCTTGAAACCAGTCACAATAACGGTAACCCTGATCTCGCCGGAGACCTGAGGCTCATCGACATAGCCATTGATAATCTTGGCGTCACTGCCAACCTGTTCCTCGATATAGTTCATGGCATCCGACATGTCCCTCATGGTAACCTCGCCGGTAATGTTGACCAGCACCCCTTTGGCTCCCTTTATCGACACTCCTTCAAGAAGAGGACTGTTGATAGCATCCGATGAGGCCTTCATCGCCCGGCGTTCACCTGCTGCAGCCGCAGAACCCATAACAGCATCGCCCGCTCCCGACATAATGCTGCGCACATCGGCAAAGTCAACATTAACATGCCCATGACGAGTAATAATGTCAGCGATGCCTTTGGCTGCCCTGTAGAGAACATCGTTCGCCATGTTGAATGCTTCAGTGGCGCTGACACCCTCTTCAGCAATACTCAGAATCTTTTCGTTTTCAACAAGAATAAGAGTGTCGATATATTTTCTCAGCTCGGCTATACCGCCATCAGCAATTTTCGACTTTACCTGGCCTTCAAAGTTGAACGGCCTGGTCACTACACCAATGGTCAGAATGCCCATATTTCTGGCAATTGAGGCAATAACCGGTGCGGCACCAGTTCCGGTGCCTTTGCCCATACCTGCCGCAATAAAAACAAGATCAGCTCCTCGAAGCTGAGCTGCAATAATTTCCTTGTCATCTTCAGCCGCCTGACGACCTTTTGCAGGATCAGCTCCAGCGCCCAGACCGCTCGTTGCCTTTTTGCCGATCTGTACCCTGAGATGCGCCTTCGAGTTCAGAAGCGCCTGACGATCAGTATTGAAAACGATATATTCAACGCCGCTTATTTTCCGGTCAATCATATTGTTAACCGCATTGCCGCCGCAACCACCGACACCAACAATCTTTATCGTTACCCCTTTACCCTGGTCGCTGTCAAACAGGCCTGGGTCCAGCTCAAATGCCATTGCTCATTTCTCCACTTTAAAACGCTCTTGTTTGCTCGTTCGTCACAGATTATCCCAAAATTTCTTCATCCTGTCAACAATTTTTTTCCCTGCAGGACTTTGCTCCTGCACCACAGACTCTTCCTGGATGCCTACAGGCGCCTCAGTTGGCAGTACCTCTGCGGTCGAAGCAAAACTGTGATTCACTGAGAGGTTATTTTGAAATGCATGGGCAACAAGACCCATCACGGTTGCATACATAGGATTGTTGACGGAACCCTTGATCCCGCCAGATACACCTTCCGGATAGCCAATACGAATATCAAGGCCAAGAACATCCCGGGCAAGCTCTTCGGCTCCCGGCAAAAGCGAACCTCCTCCCGTTATAATTGCTCCTGCATTAAGATATTCATAATAGCCAGAGCGCTTGACAGAGTCCCGCACCAGTTCCAGAATCTCCATCATCCTGGCTTCAATAATCATCGTCAGGGAGCTCTTGGGAACGGATTTTTGCGGACGACCTTCGATGCCCTCAATAAGCAGCTCCTCATCCTCACCACTGAGCTTGCCATAAGCACAACCATGCTTTATCTTCAGCTCCTCAGCAACCTCGTAAAGTGCCTTCACCCCATGAGCAATATCATGAGTAACATCATTGGCCGCAACCTTGATGACCTCTGAATAACGGATAGCTCCGTCAATATAGATGGCTATCTCGGTCGTTCCGCCGCCGATGTCAATAACAACTACCCCGCTTTTTTTCTCACGCTCTTTCATGACGGCCATGCCAGAAGCAACGGGTTCAAAGGTAACGGCACTGATTTCAAGGCCCGCCTTCTCGACGCACTGCCTGATATTGCGGATCTTTGTTCTCAGACCGACAACAATATAGGCACTGCCTCTCATGGTGGTTCCCGCCATACCTATCGGATCAAGAAGACCATCCTGATCATCAACAATGAATTCCTGGGGAATGACATGAATAATTTCATGATCGATATCCAGATACCGGATATTCGTCTTGGCCTTCTCCAGAAACCGTTTCACATCAGACTCATTGACAATCCCTGTCTGATTGATGCTGATTTCGGAATTACTGTGAATACAATGGACATGTGCACCTGAAATTCCGACATTGACACCATGAATACGGATGGAAGACTCCCGTTCAGCATCAGCTACGGCTGCCCGGATAGAAGCTACCGTCTTGTTAATATTCACCACTGTTGCCCGTTGAAGACCATCGGAATTTGAACGTCCTTTCCCAAGCACATTGAGTTTTCCTATTTCATCTTTTTCAGCAACAACAACACACACCTTGGTTGTTCCAATATCAAGACCTACGGCAATATTGCTTTTCAGCATCGTTCTATACTTGCATAATTTTCATTGAGAAATATCCTTCGGCACCTTTGGAGATACAAGATCCACGGTAAAAATCCTGTCCCTGAACCTTAGATCCACAGTGTCATAACATCCAAAACCTTTTTTTGAAATGACCTTTTGCCAGAATATCTCAAATTTTTTCAACTTTTCCTTGAAGTTACCGTCATTACCGACAATAAAACGGGTAGGAGCCTGGACGGCAATGTACCATGTCATATTGTTGCCTGCAAGATGAAGTTCACGAATAAGGATGCTTGCATACTCTGTCTCAGAAAGAGCCTCAAGAAAGTGCAGGATCAATGCAATATCATGCACGTCAAGTTGCTGCATGCCATTGTTGACCGTTTTCAGACGGCTCATTCCGGCAATTTCCAGCAATTTCGGGAAACGCTCTGCAACCACTGGTTTCCACGGAAGAAGAAATCCTTCACGATCAATAACCATCATTCGACCGTCAATAACGGTTAAGGCAACCGGTTCCCGCTCTATAACCCTGACGCGGACGTTCCCGTTCAGCTCCTTGCTGATCACGGCATCTCTGAGATAGGGAAGAACCATAATCCTCCGTTTCAACTCTTCGGCATCAAGATCCTGCAGGTTCCTGCCTTTAAAAGCCATAATGCGAGAGAAAAGCTCCCTGTTCTCAATAATCGAGGCTCCATCAACAACAAAGTCACGGACAACCACCTCTTTTTTCCAGTGCGAGGCAACTGAGACTAACCCCGCAAGAACGACGAGCACCATCAGCAAAATATAAAACGGCAAAGCCCGGTTGCCCCCCGCAGGAGGGGGGGCGACATCGCTCCGGATTTCCTCACCATCCGGCAGAGCGCCGGAATATTCATGGTATTCGGAATCAGACATAACTGATTGATCCAGACTGCCTGCAGAATTCGGCAACTCTCGAAGCAAGATGGGTAATATCACCGGCTCCCATGAAAAGAAGCATGTTGCCATTGACTGAATTCTCTTTGAGAGCCGCAAAAAGGAGATCCATATCTGCAATATATTCAACCTGCCTGCCGCCTGCCTTTCGGACAGCAGCCGCAACCAATTCCCCATTAACACCCGGATAATCCACAGCCTTTTCACGGGAAGGATAGACATCCGCAATGTAAACAGCGTCTGCCCGTGAAAGCGCCCAGCCATACTCGTCAGCAAACTCCCTGGTACGAGAAAAAAGGTGCGGCTGAAAAACTGCTACGACCCTGAAATCAAGCCATCCACTTTTAGCCGCCTTGACGGTCGCCTTGACTTCAGAAGGGTGGTGTGCGTAATCGTCAACAACCATAAGTCCGGCACCATTATCGTATTTCACCTGAAACCTTCTCCTCATGCCGCTGTACCGGCCAAGCCCGGCAATCAGCAGTTCGGGCATGATCCCCAGCTCAAGACCCGCCGAAAAAGCGGCCAGAGCATTGAGCACATTGTGTCGGCCCGGCACGTTGATGCACACATTGGTGTACTCCCGACCGTAAGCCTGTATTGTAAAGCTGGTATAATTTTTTTCAAAAACAATGTCTGATGCCATAACATTGGCAGGCTCCTCAATACCGAACGTGGTATAGAGACGATTGAGGGATGGAATAATTTTCCTGATCTCCGGCCAGTCAACACAACAGATCACCCGTCCGTAAAACGGCACCTTGTTGGCAAAGGCAATGAATGCCTGTTTCAGCTCATCAAGCGTCCCGTAGGTGTCCATGTGCTCAGATTCAAGGCTGTTGAGTATGGCAATGGTCGGGGTAAGCTTCAAAAAAGCACGATCATACTCATCGGCCTCGATCACCATAAATTTCCCCTCACCAACAACAGTGCTCCCTTTCAGATAATCTGATATACCCCCAATCATGACGGTCGGCGATTCCCCTGATTCGATAAGCATGGTGGCAATCATGGCAGTCGTCGTTGTCTTCCCATGGGTGCCAGAAATACAGATCCCATATTTATAGCGCATAAGCTCGCCAAGCATCTCGTCTCGTTTGATGACCGGAATGCCTTGCGTCTCAGCCGCAATAATCTCAATATTTTCTTCAGGCCTGATGGCTGAAGAGTAGACAACAACATCACACGAAGCCACCTGTTCTGCCCGATGTCCCCTATAAATTATTGCCCCATGCTCGACAAGTTTTTCGGTCACCTCGCCTGTTGAAAGGTCAGAACCTGTAACGCCGAACCCCGACTTCAAGAGCAGTTCCGCTATAGCACTCATCCCCGCACCGCCTATCCCGACAATATGAACGCTTTTTGTTTTTCCCAATTCCATTATGGATTCTCTCCGTTAACGTTTTTCTGCAAGGCTGATGATTCGCTGGACAAGCTGACGGGATGCATCGAAATGTGCCAGTTTCCGGGATGCTTCGCCCATGTTTTTCAATCTCTCCGCATCATGCAGCAACTCAAGAATGGTGGTTGACGAGACCTCCTCTTCAAGACGGTCATCATCAACCTCTATGGCTGCCCCATTGGCCACAAGCGCCCGTGCATTATGGCGCTGATGGTCCCCAGTGGCATAAGGATAGGGGACGAGAACCGAAGGCTTGCCAAGATTGGTCAGCTCAGCAAGAGATGAAGCTCCTGCTCGGCAAAGGACAAGATCCGCTGCGCTGTATGCTGCACCCATATCCTCAATATATGGCGCAATCCAGAGATAAGGTGAGGGCGACACAAGCCCCTTGATACGCTCAAAATCAAGCGCTCCGGTCTGCCAGACAAGATTTGCTGAAGCAGTAATCTCACCAAGCCGCAGAAGCACTGCGTTGTTTATCGAACGAGCTCCCCGGCTTCCACCAAAAACAAGAAGAGTCGGACGTCCTTCGTGCAAACCGAAACGGCGCCTTGCAGAAGAAGCCTCCAGCAGCTCAAAAGAGCGGGCAGGATTGCCAGAAACAAAGATTCGCTGATTTTTTGGGAGAAACTTGCGAGCTTCCTCAAAAGAGAGATGCACTTCACTGGCAAGCGCGGCAAGCAGTTTTGTCGTTACTCCGGGGAAAGCATTCTGTTCCTGAATGAGTGTTTTTTTTCCCATGAGCTGCGCCGCAAAGAGAAGAGGCGCACTGACAAATCCGCCGGTACCAACAACAACATTGGGAGCCTCCCGTCGGACAAGAGAAACCGCAAGGCCCAAAGCCCCGGCAAAATCAGCAAGCACACCGATATTCGCTATGAGATTGGCCAGAGAACGCCCTCTTTTCAAGCCTCTGACCGGAATAAGGTGCAGCCGGAAGCCAAGTCTTGGCACTTCTGTAGCCTCGATACCGCCGGTCGTACCGGCAAATGAAATTTCGACGTCGGGAACCAGCTTTCTGAGTTCTCCGGCCATGGCTACAGCCGGATATAAATGGCCGCCCGTTCCCCCGCCTGCAAAAAGAACTTTCATACGTCTCTCCCGCCAGTAACATCGGAGAGCACACCCCTTTCACGCGCGTGTTTCTTGTGTCGCGATATACTCATAAGAATACCGACACCAAGAGAGTTAAACAAAAGAGCTGTGCCTCCATAACTGATAAAAGGCAACGCAACACCAGTGGTTGGCAAGAGATGACAGGCAACCGCAATGTTAACAAAAGCAAAAAGAGTAATCGCAATAGTGATTCCACTTGCTACATATTTTCCAAAATTATCGGGAGCATGCTTGGCTATGACAAGACCACAGACAAAAAATCCTGCAAACAATGCAATCACGGCAACCGCACCGATAAAGCCGTACTCCTCGCCGATAATGACAAAAACAAAATCGTTATAGGAGAGTGGCAGATAGAGATCCCGTTGCTTGCTGGCTCCGATACCGAGACCAAAGAGTCCGCCATTGCCAAGACCGATCAATGCCTGCACGACCTGATAGCTATACCCTTTTTCATCTCCGCTTGTAAATGAGAGCAGACGGGCAACACGATATGGCGCAGCAATGGCAAAAACTGCCGCAACAGGTATAAGCAGCGAGGCCGTCGCCAGAAGATGGCGAATATTCACGCCACCAATAAACATAAGGGTAAACCCTGTCACGGCAATAAGCGACGCTGTACTGAAGTTCGGCTCGAATGCCACAAGGGCTACGACAATCATCAGGAGGGTGAGGAGGGGATAATAGGAGTTATTGAGATCCTTTATATATGCCTGTTTTTCACTGATAAGCCTCGAAAAATGAAAGATAATCCCATACTTCGCAAAGTCGGAGACCTGGAATTTGAACGGCCCAAAGCCTATCCAGCGTGCCGCCCCCGAAATAAGACCAACCGCTTTCATGGCAAGAAGAATGGTAAGGAGAACAATACCGGAAAAAAGAATAATTTTGCTGGTCTTCCAGAATACGTGATAGTCAATCATTGCCACCAGCACAATGGTACCTGTTCCAAGGACTGCAAAGGTAAGCTGACGCCACAGAAAATACTCTGAGTTCGAATACTTCGTTACCGCCCATCCGGCTCCGCTGCTGTAGACAATGACGATACCTATGCACATCAGAAGAGAGACAATAAGTATCAGCAATTTTCCGGCTATAACCTCTCCGTATGAAGAGGATGAAAGCACCTCCAGAGTGGGCAGCTCTGCAGAACCGGGAAGAGAGTCGGTATTCACCATGACGATAAGTGATGCACACATTGTTTAAACTGCTGGCCGCGCTCCTCAAAATTCTTGAACATGTCAAAGCTGGCGCACCCTGGCGAAAAGAGCACGGTCTGCCCGGGCAAGGCTGCCTCACTGGCAAACAAAACGGCCTCTTCGAGTGAAGCTGCCACTTTAAGGGCAACAATACCATCAAAGAAAGATGCTATTTTACCCTTCGATTCTCCTATGGCAATGAGCAGAGAGACCTTGTTCCGTACCAGCTCGGCGATTGATGCATAATCATTGCCTTTATCCCTTCCTCCGGCAATAAGCACCGCTGTACCGGGCATAGCCTCAATTGCCTGCCGCATCGCATTGATGTTCGTTGCTTTTGAATCATTAACCCAGTCAGCCCCGTTGATGGTCATGACAAATTCCTGACGGTGTTCAACGCCCCTGAACTCCCTGAGCGCCTTACACACAGCCTCGCTGCCGATACCCAACGCCCTCGCTGCAGCTACGGCCGCAAGCACATTTGAGATATTGTGCCGTCCACGAAAACTGTTTTTCAGAAAATCTGATGTTCCCAGGAGCTGCTCTTCTCCACTTGCCTTGCGCACAACAATCGCATCCCCGTCAAGCAAAATCAGGCGGCGATCAACGTCTCCCTCAGAGGCTGGCTCCATGCCAAAAGGAAGTATCCTGAAAGGAAATCGATCCGCATCACCGCTGAAATGTGCCCTGAGCAAGGGGTCATCCACATTATAGACAAGCGTATCATGAGCGCTCTGGTTCATAAAAATCCTGAACTTCGCGTCAGCATACCGCTGCATATCATGTTCATAGCGGTCGAGATGATCCGGCGTAATATTGGTGATAACGGCAACATCCGGCCTGAAAGTAAAGCACCGCTCAAGTTGGTAACTGCTCAGCTCTACAACAGCAACATCCCCGGCGTTCATCTGGCGCGCCATCGAGGCAAACGGCACACCAATATTGCCGACACTGTATGAGCGATACCCGTGCTGACGACCATCTTCTTCACAGATACGGTGAACAAGCGTTGCTGTAGTAGTTTTACCATCAGTACCGGTAATACCGACAATGCGAGCCTTGCAGAAACAGCTCGCTATCTCAATTTCGCTGAACAGCGGAATCCCACGCGCCTCCATGGTTTTCACCACCAGCGCAGAAGGCGGAATACCCGGACTGATGACACAAAAATCAGCATCGTAAACGCTTTCGGAATGCCCCTCCTCTTCGAATCGTATCTGCTTCTCCTGAAGAGACAAAACCTCTTTTTCGCCAATCCTGCCGAGCTCACTGAGCAGTACCTCCGCACCTTCACGTTTGAGCAGTTCTGCTGCGGCAATACCGCTCTTGCCGGCACCAATGACCGATACTCTTTTACCCGTTACATCCATAGCAGTTATCTGAGTTTTAAGGTCATGAGACTGGCCAGAAAAAAGAGAATGGTCAAAATCCAGAACCTTATCACAATTTTTTGTTCAGCCCATCCCTTCAACTGAAAATGATGATGAAGGGGTGCCATCAAAAAAATTCTCCGCCCCTGACCGTACCTCATTTTCGTGTACTTGAAATAGAGCACCTGCATAGAGACCGAAAGTGCTTCAAGAAAAAATATACCCGCAATCAGCGGCAGAAGAAGCTCCTGCTTGATCAGAAGAGCAATAACAGCAATAGCACTGCCAAGAGCAAGAGATCCGGTATCACCCATGATAATTTCAGCCGGATTGGAATTGAACCACAAAAAACCGACACAGGACATGACAATCGCCATGCTGACCACGGCAACCTCGCCACCTCCCGGAATAAAAGGAATATTAAGATACACAGCATAGACCGCATTTCCGGCAAGGTAAGAAAAGCCCCCGAGACCCATGACTACAATAGCAGAACTTCCAGCCGCAAGGCCGTCAAGGCCATCAGTCAGGTTTACCGCATTCGATACCGCAGTAATAATAAAAATGACTATTGGTATATAAAAAACGCCGTAGTCAAGAGTCAGATGTTTGAAAAACGGCACCGTTGTCGTCGAAAGAAGTACCGAAAACGCGGGATCAAACCAGGTGTAGGTTCCTATCACCAGGCCAAGAGAGAGTTGCCCTATAAGCTTGTAGCGCGCCGAGAGACCACCCTTGATTTTCAACACCACCTTGCGGTAGTCATCAATGAACCCGATGATGCCCATCCACAAAATAGCAAGCATGATCAGCCAGACATGGGGATCATTGAATTTTGACCAGAGCAACACTGAAATTTCTATGGAAAATATAATGAGCAGCCCCCCCATCGTGGGTAGCGCCTTTTTCTTTTTATGTTCCGGAGGTGCCTCCTCCTTTATTGGTTCAATAAACCGGGCTTTCAGATATCTGATGAGTCCGGGACCGGCAAAGAGAGTAATCAGCAACGCCGTTATCGCCGCAGCACTTGCCCTGAAGGTAAGATACTCGATAATACGGAGTACGGGAAAATGGAAAATATCGTTGATGTACTTCAACAGATAATAAAGCATGCCGATTTTTACCTGTTTATGGTTCTTGCAACAATAAGAGACTCTACAATCTGTTCAAGTTTCATACCTCTTGATCCCTTGAAAAGCACGACATCATCCTCATGAAGCAGAGCAAGCAATAGCTCCAAAAGTTGCTCGCGGCTTTCAAAATGACCCCGACAAGCGCCTGGAGCCTCCCGACCGATCAGTCGGGCCTTGTCGCCAAAAGTAAGCAATATATCAACAGGGCGCTGATGAATATAACTGCCAATAGTTTCATGTTCAACATCTCCCGCTGCGCCGAGTTCAAGCATATCGCCCAGAACGGCCACCCTTTTACCTCCACACGGCATATCACAAAGCGCCTCGATTGCCTGTCGCATAGAGTCCGAATTGGCATTATAGGTATCATTAAGAATCCTGAGACCGAATGAGTCAACAACCTCAAGCCGTTTCCAGCCAGGAGCGGGGATGAGACTCTCAAGCCCTTCACGAATCTGCAGGAGTGAAAGTCCAAAATGGGCACCCACTGCTGCTGCAGCAACAGCATTGATGACATTGTGCTTGCCGGTAAAATTCAGAATAACCTTTTCTCTCCCGGTAAGCGAACATAAAAGAAAAGAGAGACGACCATCCTGTTCCACAGAAATCTCCCTGGCCCAACAGGTATGAGCAGGACTTTCCGACGTACCGTAACAGAGACTCCCTGCAAGCCCTGCGCCAGCATCCCGCAGGCGCAGATCATCGGTGTTGATGAACGCAATACCCCCGCTCTGGCGCACATAGTCGTAAAGCTGTGTTTCGGCAGCGGCTACACCATCAAGATCAAGAAGAAACTCCAGATGCTCATGACCGATATTGGTCAAAAGAGCGTGGGTTGGCCTGACAATGCCGGCAAGCAAAGCCATCTCTCCAGGATGATTGATCCCCACCTCGACAACAGCAATGTCGCTATCGCGCCGGAGTTGGAGCAGAGTAAGGGGAACGCCGAGATGATTGTTCCGGTTACCCTGACTCACGGTAACCTTGAAACCCGTTCCAAGAACCGATGCAACCATCTCCTTGGTCGTGGTCTTCCCGTTACTGCCGCCAATAGCCACAACAGGAAGAGAAAATGTGCTCCTGTACATCGTTGAGAGACGCTGCAAACCGGCAACAGTATCAGTGGTAACGATAAAACCCTTTCCGGGCGGCGGTTGCGGTGAGCCTTCTGCTTCATACCACTCACGACTAACCATAGCCCATGATGCGCCGTTATCAAAGACCGTCCGGATATAGCTGTGGCCGTCCGTTCTCTCACCCTTGAGTGCAATAAAAATACCGCCTTCGGTAATCTCTCTTGAATCAATAACCACTTTTGGCTCAACAATCTCAAGAGGAGGGGAGTCCACCCGAGCTGCGACAACCTCTCCTGCATCCCGGAACTCATTGATACTCAGCACACCTTTCACTTGCATTCTCTCTCCTTCACCGGATATCCAGCATCGTTTTCCTGCATCCATTGTCGTAAAATATCCTGATCTGAGAAATAATGTTTCCGACCGGCAATCTCCTGGTACTTTTCGTGACCTTTCCCTGCAACAAGAAGAACATCGCCCTGTTTGAGCATCGAGACCGCCACCCTGATGGCTTCTGCCCGGTCGGGGATCCTTCTGTAACGGCTGCCGGTGATGCCTCGCTCAATTTCATCAAGAATCAGCTCAGGATCCTCATCGCGAGGATTATCAGAAGTAATGATGACCTCATCGGCTGTTTCGGAAGCGATACGCCCCATTTCAGGGCGCTTTGAACGATCCCTGTTGCCCCCGCACCCAAAAACTACAATGAGACGGGCTCCCTCAGGCTTCAGGCTGCGCAAGGCATCAAGCGACTTGAGCAGTGCATCGGGAGTATGAGCATAATCAACAAAAACAGAGCGCTCCTGTCTCTGGTCAACGATTCTTTCCATGCGTCCCTCAACTGCGGAAATCTCCGAAAGAGAACGGCAGATCTCTTCGGGGGCAAGACCCATCCCGCTTCCAATCGCCGCAGCCTCAAGCTCATTCATGACATTAAAGACCCCGGGCAACCCAACCTGCATGGTCATCACTGCATCAGGAAAATGGAGGGTGACCGTGCTTGACGCAAGAGTGCTCTGAAGAATATCGGCTTTAAAAAAGCGGCTGCACAAAAACGCCGGAACCGCTCCTGAGAGCAGGCTGCAACAGTATATTTTTTCACGACCAACCCGTTCTGCCATCTGTACAGCACAGGGGTCATCGATATTGAATACGGCAAATCCTTCCGGAGCAAGCTGGTCGAACAACTGCTGCTTGGCTGAAGCATACTCCTGCATGGAGGCGTGAAAGTCAAGATGCTCCATGGTCAGGTTGGTAAAAAGTGCAGCATGAAACCTGATGCCGTAAACTCTCTGCAGCACCAGTGCATGGGAAGAGACCTCCATAACTGCCGCCCTGCATCCCGCCGCAACCATCTCACTGAAAAGAGCATGCAAACCGTGAGCCTCAGGGGTGGTACGGTCAAGCGCAATATCGCGCGCTCCAATCCGGCAGAGATTCGTGCCAATATAACCTGCCCGAATACCTCCGGCATTGAGCATTGCCGTGATCAGCTTTGCTGTGGTGGTTTTGCCGTTTGTACCGGTAACCCCGATAATCAGCAGCCGGTCGGAAGCATAATCATAAAAAATACGAGCCGCCTCCGCAAGAGCCTTTCGTGCATCGGCAACTCTTATATAAAGAGTTGATACGTCTGGATCAGGCGGAAATTCTTCACAGATAACCGCCACAGCCCCACCCTCGACAGCACTTCGGATGAACCGATGACCGTCAGTACAGTAACCTCTGACTGCGACAAAAAGCGCACCCGGCAGAACCTCCCGTGAATCGCTGGTTATCATGCATACCGCACCGCCTTTCCTGGCTTTTCCTGCCAGCTCCAGGGAAGAAATCCCCTTGAGCAACTCCTCCAGTTGCACCTGCTGCTGGCCATCACTCTCTTTCATCACCGTCATGAGGGGGGGCTGTTCATCTTCTTTAAAGAAAGTATCACCGCAATAACCCTTTTCTTTTCAACCTTGCTGCCGGGCAGAATGTTTTGACGGACAACAACCCCGTCAAAATCTCCGGAATACTCCATCTCGAGACTGAGCCATTTCAACAACCGCTGAGCATCACGACCCTTCAGTCCCCCGAGTTCTGGAACGGTCACCGTAGAAACAGAATCAATAACCCCCTGTTCCGGGGATCGGATGGAAAGGTTTTTCTGCATCTCCTCCGAACAGGCAATCATTCTCGATGCAATCCCGGCAAAAACCGGAACAGCAACAGTTGCGGCATAGTAAGCCGTTTTTGGATTTTCAACAAGCACAATAATAGCATAGCGGGGAAAGGCAGCAGGAAAATAGCCTACAAATGAAGAAACATAGGAGCGGTTGGCATACGATCCCCCGGCCGCACGGCGTGCGGTTCCAGTCTTGCCTGCCACATTCATTCTGATCAAGAGATCATTTTTAGCGGTTCCACTGTCCACAACCGCTTTAAAATACTCTTTGTTGAGATATCGTGCCGTTGCGACCGAAACGACCCTCTGGACTTTTTCAGGAGCACCCTCCCGAACAACCTGACCCTTCGCATCAGTAATTTTCTTGATAATATAGGGCCGCATCCGCTCACCATCATTGGCAATGGTCGCGTAGGCCTGCAGGATCTGCAACGGGGTGGTCATCACCTGATAGCCATAGCCCATCCAGGGAAGCGTGGTCATATCCCACTGGTCAAGCGGACGCACAATCCCTCTTGCCTCACCAACCAGTCCAATACCTGTCTTTTTTCCAAAACCAAAATTTCTCGTATAGGCACTGAATTTTTCCCGACCGACCTTCATGGCCGTCGTGGCAGCCACAATATTGCTTGAATGCATGATGGCCTGACGGAACGTTATGTATCCATAAGGTTCATGATCCGTGATCTTGAGTTTATAAAACGGCATAACCCCGTTATAGCCGAATACTACATCCTCTGCTTTTCTCTTCAGCACTTCCGTTGCCGCAGCGGCCATGACCAGCTTGAACGTTGAGCCTGGTTCATACATTTCAGTCACCGCCCGGTTCCGCGAATTTTCCTTGCTCCATGTGGCCCTGTTATTCAGATCAAACGCCGGATAGTTTGCCATGGCAAGAATCTCGCCGGTACGAACATCCATAACAATACTGGTCGCCGCATCAGCCCTGAAGGTTGCAACCGCCTTTGAAAGCTCATCTTCGACGATGCTTTGAATATCCCCGTCGATAGTCAGTTGCACGGTATTACCTTTAACCGCATCCTGTTGCTGAGCATCGGGAGCAGGGTAACGGACTCCAGTGGCGTTCCGCTGAAAATTTTTTGTGCCGTCAATCCCTTTCAGCTCCCTGTTTAATTGCAGTTCAAGGCCACTGCTTCCATCAGTTTTACTTTTTTCGTTGCCGGTAAAACCGATCAACTGGGCGGCAACATTCAGGTACGATCGCTGCTGCTCCTTGTCAAACCATACCCCGGCAATCTTTTCTTGCATAAGCGGCAGCGCTTTTGCAACAGGTATTTTCCGGCCAAGCACCGCGATCCCTTTCCGGCGTTTCAACTCTTTGAGGAGTACCTGCCTGTTCACCCCCAGATGCTTTGCGAAAAAGGTGGCAACAGTCCCGGTATTATCATAAGTTTTCTGTTTCCTGCTCTTCTTGTCATTAACAGGTTTGCCGTGTGCATCAAACAGCGGGGTATTCATGATTATCGAAGGATCGGCATAGAAAGTGATTGACTCAATACTTTCGGCAAGCATGCGTGAACGTCGGTCAAGAATAACCCCCCGCTGTGCGACCTCCGTCACCACCCGTTCGTACTGCCTGGCGGCTTTCTGCTTATATTTTTTGACATTGATCACCTGAATATTGAGCAACATTCCAATGATCGCGACGATAAACAGTGTAAAAGCACAAGCCACAACAGCAAGCCGTTTGCCAAACTCCTGATCATTCATAAGCAATCCCGTTCATTGAGCTGCAAATCATTCACGGTTCAAGTTCAACCGGCGGGATACTGGACGGTGTAAGTCCGAGTGCGGCGGCTTGCTGCGCAATATTATGGATACTATGCAGTTCATCCGCTTTCAGTTTCTGCGAGGTGATCATACTGGCGCTCATCTTGAGCTGCTCCCGAAGCTTTTCATTCTGCTGCGCAAGCTCAATTATAGCAAGGTTATTATGCGTCTGGAAAAGAAAAATCCCTGTTACGGCCAGAAGGTACAAAAAAGTCTTTGGTTGCAGCAACGCACCAATATCGAAATTATTCATGGTGATCTCTCCGTGGAATTTTTTCAATAATTCTCAATTTTGCACTTCTTGCTCTCGGGTTTGATTCTATCTCCTGCACGCTTGCCGTCAAAGGCTTTCTGGTAACAAGGGCCACCGTGCCCCAGGCAAGCGGCTCCCTCATTGCCACACCTTTGGGGCCCCAGTCACTCCTTGCTTTTTCAGCAAAAACTGTTTTGACGATTCTGTCCTCAAGAGAGTGATAGCTGATAACTGCCATCCTGCCATAATCATCAAGGCAATCAATGCCGTCAGAAAGTGCCCGGCGGAGCACATCAAGCTCACCATTCACCTCAATTCGCAACGCCTGAAATACCCTTGACAGCGTCTTGATAACCTTCTCACCGCCATACGCGTTACCGCGAATAATGTCTGAAAGCTCTTTTGTACCGTTTACTGATCCATTTTTTTTACGCCAGGCAACAATCGCTTTCGCAATGCTCCGGCTTCTTGGTTCTTCGCCATACCTGTAAATGAGCCTTGCAAGTTCTTTCTCTTCATAGCTGTTCACAATGTCTCCAGCGCTCAGGGAAGCATCACTGTCCATCCTCATATCAAGCGGCCCCTCCCTGAGATAGCTGAAGCCCCGCTCCGCAGTATCAATCTGAAACGATGAAACCCCAAGATCAAGTAAAATCCCGGCAACCTTAGGTTCCAGACCCTTGTTGCCGCAGACTCCTGTAATGATTGGCTCAATATCCTGAAAATTCCCCTTGACCAGAACAAAATGGTCTTCGAATCCCCCGAGAGTTCGGGCAGCCTCTTCTAATGCGGCAGCGTCCTGATCAATGCCTATCAGCAACGATTGCTCGCTATAACCAGCCTCACGCAGCGCATGAAGGAAGGCAAGCGAATGGCCTCCACCACCAAGAGTCCCGTCGACATAAATCCCCGGTTTTCTGACCAGAAATGCAACAATTTCAGCGGCAAGCACCGGTTCATGAAATCTGCCCTGTACCATTGCCGTTAAAAATACCTTCCGGCAAGCGATGCAAAACGATCGGCACTCTCCTGCAAGAGAGCCAGAAGGCGATCCGGATCCCAAATAATCATTTTTGTATCAGCGCCGATAATAACCACATCCTTTTTAATACCTGCATGTTCAAGAAACTCCCTTGAGAGCGCAACCCGACCCTGGCGGTCAAGTTCGACCGTTTCAAGGCTTTCGTACATCAATGTTTTCAGCAAGCGCTCTTCAGGGTTAAAATCCGAAAGAGCAGAGATGGTTTTTCTCATGTTGTTCCAGACAAACGGCTCATAAAGCTCAAGAGATCTATCGGGAGCTTTCATGATATAGAGCGCATCAATATGCCCCGGCAAGAGTTCCTCGATACCCGATGAAGCTGGCTGACCGAATCTACGGCGAAACTTTGCCGGAATCATCAGACGCCCTTTCTCGTCGACAGCATGTCTCTCTTTTCCAATAAAGCCAGCCATTATGGCGATCCCGTGAGCTACCGTTATACAGATATTTCCAGATTCTTAACCCCCAGTGACCTGAGAATCAGCTAATAAAAAGAAAAAAACAGTACGCACGAACAATAACCCCCATTTTTTACCCTTTTTTACCACTGTAAAATGTATAAAAAAGGAGGCACTAAAAAAATAGTCCTCTTGTTTTAATCGCCAAACAGCTTGCGAAATGAAGGTTTTCAGCAGCGGGTGTTCTGGGGAAACTCGAAAAGCAGCATCGAAGCAACCGTGATTTAAAAATATAGCTCGCCATGTAACCAGAATCGGCTTTTTTCGGCCCTGCCATCAGCGTTTTTGCCTTGATACTGCCCAGGATTAGAACCAATCACATGGGCCCAACTGCACTGAAGCGCACCCTTCTGTGAAAACAGAAAGTTTAATCCAACCCCGGCGCCCTGCAACCAGTAAGTGTTACGACTCGTGTCATTGAAGACGTCGCCAGCATACCTGTCCCTGTTCAGTGTTATGTGACCAGCATCATAAAAGCCGTCAATCTGGATACTTCTTGTTGAAGTCGCAAGAGGAATATTGTAGCGGATATCGGCAGTGATAAGCTGACCTTCGTCCCCTGGCGCCTCTCCTACTGGATAAGCACGCACTGCGTTTGGGCCGCCAAGTGAAAACTGTTCACTGCTGCCCAGATTATCAAGCGACATCTGTGCTACCCCGGAAAGATTGAAGTTGACCTCTTCAGAAAGGCGCTGCAGACGTGCAAGAGCAAAATTAAAGCGGGTGTATTGTCCCTCTTTTCCGGTAAAATAATATGATGCGTTTTTAGATTCATTGAGGTGGCCAGTAGTAACACCAATACTGTAACTGGATGCGCCACCTCCCCATAACTGATCATAACGGTCACCGTTGACGTTCAACGTGACACTGTTGAGCTGCTTGTCATAGTAGGCTGGTCCTGCAGTCTTGTCGACAAGCGACTTGTATCCGTAAGTCAGACTCGTCGTGAGATTCCTGGTGCGGCTGCGAATCAGCGAGTAACTGAGACCTGCATCGACATTATTGCTGCTGCCCGTCGCAGCAAGATAAGCACGGTCAGCACCGATTTCATAACTCATCCCGGTATAGGAGAGAGATCCTCTGAGTCCCGGTAAGAATACGGGAGCGCTGTAGCCTATTCGCCCCTGAACAAGTCCGTCAGCCTCATTCATAAGTGCAGTAATTTGGTCTCCATAACAAAACGGGTCGTTGATTGAGATCATGGTATTACCCCTCCATGAACCAGTGTAGCGGTTGCCATAATTGTCACCCCAGATCAATCCGGAAAGGATTGGCCCTTCGCTGACAGCAACTTCTACTCCGGTAGTGCCAGGAAGAGTTCCGGGAGCCAGTGATGCGCGAGCTATCACACCAGGCAAATCGTTCATGATCAAAACAGAGCGCTCTAAATCATGCTCATTGACAGGCGCCCCCTTGCGTACCGCCGTTTCGCCTATGCTGTGCAGTACACTCTGAGAGATCCTTGCGGTCTTGTCCAGTTTGAACTCAAGACGGCCATCGCTCGCTCCCTGAAGAACAGCGATTTCAATAATGCCTGAGGTAACATCCTGTTTTGGAAGGTAGGCTCTTGCGCGGAACCATCCTTTTTCCCTTAAATAGGCGGTGATTTTATCAGCAAGAGCTTTAAGCTCTTCGAACGAGATGCTCTTGCCTTTGATGTCAGCTCCCAGCGCCTGTAACTCCGCTTCAGTAGCAGCTCCCTCATAGCCGCTGAATTTGAATCCCTTCACAGCAACGAGAACACCTGACTCAGATTTTGCAGGCAGCTCAATGGCCTTCTCTCGGGCGGGGAGTTGAGGGAATTGTGGCAACATGCTCTTCTGGTCACGAAAAATACTGCCTGCGTCCGGTACCGGAGGCGCCTGAGAGGCCAAAACCGGCACAGCAAAAGATGAAAGCGAGAGAACCGAAAGTAGTCCTATAATAGACACTGCATTACCTGCAACGATATGGCGCACTGACAATAAGTATTTATTCAATTATGGAAGACTTGAGTTTTCTAACGAACATTCTTGCGACAGATTACTAAAAAAAAGAAGTAATAACCAATTTTTCAAAGGTACGACCCTCTCATCATGGCACTATTTCCGCTTTGCTGATGGATCTCCTGTACAAGAAGCGGCTGTCTGGATTACAAATAAGGGTAAAAAACACTATTATAAGTCATATTATATTTTAGCGCTTGTAAACGTAACCCTTTAACCACCGTCATTATGATGTCCGACAGCACCGTCAACACTACAGCGCACTGGCAGGAACTTGACGAATGGAGAAAAAAAATAGATGCCCTCGACCAGCAGTTATCCACCCTGCTTTGTGAGAGGCTGCACTGCGCCCAAAATATCAGCTTCCTGAAATCGAGAATCGGAGAGCAGGTTCTCCAGCCTGAACGGGAAAAAGAGGTGCTCAACAATGTGCTGAACCATGCCGATTCCCCCCTGAAATCCCATGCACTGGAAAAAATCTATCGTTGCATCATTGAAGAGACCCGCCTCTTTCAGCAAGAGTGGAAAAGCAGTCAACCGGATATCAAGACCAGCTAAAAGGCCAACCCGCCATGACTTCAAACAAAAATTCTTTGCGTAAACTGTTTCTGGCTGGAACGACTCTTCTGCTGACAGCATTGTCATGCTTTCTCTTTATACCGGGGCTCAATACCTCCCAGACAACCACCCGACTTACGGTTCACCGCGGGACGGGTTTCAGATCTATTCTGGATAAGCTGCACCGTAACGGCTCGATTACCCTGGCCTGGCCGATGCTTTTGACGGCAAGCCTTGTTCCAACGCTTCACAATATTAAGCCGGGACGGTATCTCATCCCCCCGGGAATGTCGAATTTCGGACTTCTGTATTACCTCCACGCCCACCCACAGGATGAGGTGCGCATTACTCTCCCTGAAGGGATGGATCTCAGAAAAGTTGCCCGTATCCTTTCACGAAACCTTGATATTGATTCCACTGGGTTCATGACGGCAGTGTCCAACAAGAAATTGCTTGCCCGGCACGGTATCGGGGCTGACAATGCTGAAGGCTACCTCTTCCCCGGCACCTACAACTTTGCCTGGGCAAGCACACCTGAAGAGGCTGCCGGGTTTCTTATCGGCCAATTCCGACATTTTTATACAGACCGCCTTCAGAAAGTCGCGGCACAGGAAGGGCTGAGCGAAACCGGGCTACTCACCCTGGCCTCGATTGTTGAAGCCGAAACCCCGGTTGACGCTGAAAAATCGCTTGTCGCAAGCGTCTATCTTAACAGGCTAAAGAAAAACATGCGCCTGCAGGCCGATCCAACGGTGCAGTATGCCCTTGGCGGAGCTGCCCGACGGCTTTACTACAAAGACCTTGCCGCAGACTCGCCCTATAATACTTATCGACATAACGGACTTCCTCCAGGACCTATCTGCAACCCCGGTGCCGCATCGATCCTTGCTGTGCTGAAACCGGCACAGAGCAGCTTTATCTACTTTGTTGCTACAGGAAATGGCGGACATTACTTTGCCGGTTCACTGACAGAGCATAATGCCAACATTAAAAAGTACAAAAATGCCTTGCGCAGCAGGCCGTAAGGATTGGAGTGAGTTGCATTAATTTATATCTGCAATTGTATACATTACAGAAACAGATCATTATCTGATCTTTTTATCAACCAATTTATAAAAGCAATGCAAAAAAAGACCTTGTCTGACATCTCAACCCAGGGCAAGCGGGTGTTAATGCGTGTGGATTTCAATGTCCCTCTTGACGGGAACAAAAAAATTACCGACGACAAGAGAATTGTTGAGTCTCTTCCTTCCATTAAAAAAATTCTTGAAGAGGGTGGGCGTCTTATTTTGATGTCTCATCTCGGAAGGCCAAAAGGAAAAGTTAATCCGGAATACTCGCTTGCTCCTGTGGCCTCACGACTTGCCGAACTGATCGACAGCCCGGTCGTCATGGCAAAAGATTGTATCGGCACTGAGGTCATGCAACAGGTGCTTGCTCTGCAGGATGGGGAGGTTATGCTGCTTGAAAATCTTCGTTTTCATCCTGAGGAAGAGGCAAATGACGCTGATTTTGCAAGGGAGCTTGCGTCGCTCGGCGAGGTGTATGTCAACGACGCCTTCGGCACCGCGCACCGGGCTCATGCCTCAACGGAAGGCATTACGCACTACGTCCAGACGGCTGTTGCCGGTTATCTGATAGAGCGGGAGCTGTTGTATCTTGGAAAAGCACTGCAGGAGCCGGAACGACCATTTGTGGCTATTCTGGGAGGTTCAAAAATATCAGGAAAAATTGATGTTCTTGATAACCTTTTCAAAAAAGTCGATACGGTACTGATTGGAGGCGCCATGGTCTTCACCTTCTTCAAGGCACAGGGTTATGAGGTTGGAAATTCTCTTGTTGAGGAGAGCAAAATAGAGCTGGCCCTCACTATTCTTGAGCTGGCAAAAAAGAAGGGAATCAAGCTGCTGCTGCCAGTAGACGTCATTCTGACGCCCGAGATTTCAGCCGATGCTGCATCTTATGCTGAAAACATTTCAGGTATTCCTCAAAAAATGATTGGCGTTGATATCGGCCCGGTAACGGCTGAAACATACCGCAATGAAATTCTTTCGGCACGAACGGTTCTCTGGAACGGCCCAATGGGCGTGTTTGAAATTGATAATTTTGCTGCCGGTACAATGGCTGTAGCAAAGGCGATGGCCGAGGCAACTGCAAAAGGAGCTATAACAATTGTCGGCGGCGGCGATTCTGCCTCAGCTATAGCCAAGGCCGGTCTGGCAAACGAGATGACCCATATCTCCACGGGAGGAGGCGCAAGCCTGGAATTCCTTGAAGGCAAGGAGCTCCCCGGAATAGCTGCTCTGAACGATTAATTGATGAACCATACCTCGTAATGAACTCTTCCCAGCCATACAGTCCCGGGGGCATTCAGTTTATACCCCCGGCGATCAAGGCCATTATTCTGCTCAATATTGCAGTTTTTCTGCTGCAGTTGACTCCTTTTGGCGATACAATTTCCACCATCGGTGCCTTGTGGCCTGTCGGTTCCAGCAACTTCAGAATATGGCAGCCGGTAACGTACATGTTTCTGCACGGTGGCGGCACCCATCTCTTCTTCAATATGTTCGCCCTCTGGATGTTCGGAGCTGAAATTGAAAATTACTGGGGCACGAGGCAATTCAATATCTACTATTTTGTCTGCGGGATCGGCGCTGCCGTGATTAACCTGATCGCGACTGTCGGAGACCCCTATCCGACAGTCGGCGCTTCCGGTGCCATTTACGGCGTCTTGCTGGCTTTCGGCATGATGTTCCCCGATCGCTACATTTTTCTTTATTTCCTCTTCCCGGTAAAGGCAAAGTATTTCATTGCCGGTTATGCATTTATCGAGTTTATCTCTGGTTTCGGCAGCCGGACAATGGGCAGCGGCAGCAACGTTGCCCATTTCGCGCACCTCGGGGGCATGCTGATTGGCTTTATTTATATTACCATTAAAAGGGCTGAGTGGTCATTTTCTGGATTATTCAGCAAGATCAGCTCCTCTCGCAAAAAGAAAAGTGGCCCACGCCTCCATACGCATAACCGTGTAGCTCCGCCGGTTTCTGAATCAGAAATCAATGCCATACTCGACAAGATTTCAGAACGCGGTTATGGGTCACTGACCCAGGAAGAACGCCATAAACTCCTCAGGGCTGGAGGAAAAAAATAAGCCGTGGATCAGCATGGAGCAGCCCTCTCAAAACAGGCAACGCTTTCGATATGACTGGTATGCGGAAACATGTCAACCGGTTGCACCGATAAAAGCTGATAGCCGTGAAGGCTGATCTCCTTGCCGTCACGGGCAAGGCTCGCTGGATTGCAACTGACGTAGATAATTCGCTCCGGTCTGAGTCTGAGCATGGTGGAAAGTGCCTTGGCATGCATTCCTGCCCTTGGAGGGTCTGTAATAATCACCCGTGGTGCGTCATAATTTTCGAGGGTGCTGAGTATGGCATGCAAATCCTTGAGATCAACCTGGAAGAATGCCGCGTTGCCGATACCATTCAATACTGCATTACTCTGCGCATCATTGATGGAACTTTCAACAACTTCAAGGCCTATTACCTGACGGCAGTATCTGGCCAGATAGAGTGTTATGGTGCCTGTACCGCAATAGAGATCATAGACAGTATCGGCTGGGCTGAGACCTGCAACCTCAAGAATGCTGCTGTAGAGAAGCTCGGCCTGTGAAGAATTTGTCTGAAAAAAGGAGTTTGCAGAAATCCTGAAATCAAGGCCGCCGAGACGTTCAGTAATATATCCCTCGCCGCTGAGTATAAACTCGCTGTCGCCGGTAGCAACGGTATTCATTCTTTCGGTAACATTGTTGACCACCGTTATCTTCTGGCCAGCCATTCCAGCTTCGAGGTACATGCTGTAGCGCTGCATAAGCGCTTCATCATGCCATGAGGTCACCAAATTGATCATAATCTCTTCACGGCTTTCACTGAAACGAACGACGAGATTTCTCAAAAAACCGGTATGCGCCTTTACTGCGTAAGGGGCAAGAGTATTGGCCAGTGCAAATTCGCGAGTCAAAGCGAGCACATGGTTCATCGCCTCCTTGGCAAGATAGCAGTAGTCTATATCGATCACCTTCTCAAAGTTGCCGGGGGTATGAAACCCGAGAGCAAACCCTTTCGGACGTGAAAGCTGCTCAAGCGAAAGCTCTTCGGGGAGGAGATAACGCATGCTTGAAAAGGAAAATTCCATCTTGTTCCGGTAATGAAATGGTGCAAGAGCATCGAGCACCGGGCTGACCGGTGGAGCAATAAAATGACCGAGATGCTCGAGAGCGTCCTTTACCTTTTTCTGCTTGTACTGGAGTTGCGCTTCATAGCGGATATGCATCAGCTTGCAGCCCCCGCATACACCAAAATAGAGGCATAGAGGAGTTGTTCTGTCCGTTGATGGTTCAAGAACGTCAACAGCTATGGCTTCGATATAGCGCTGACGCACCTTTTTTATCTTGGCCGAAACCCGGTCGCCGACAGCCAGCATACCGCCGACCATGACAGCCATACCATTGTCGAGCCGACCGAAACATTGATCTTTCTCAGCGAGATCCGTCACGGTTAGAACTATACTGTCGCCCTTTCTGAAAATCTCTTCTACCATAAAACAAGATTAATCGCAATTGATGAAAAAGGTTCTCCTCTTCCTTCGATAATTCAAGCAAGACCTTCTCGACGCATTATACTGGGCTGAATGATATTCTTCAACACCCAGGAATACAAAAGATAGACCAGCATCGCGCTGCAGACCCCGATCACCATGCCTGCGATGACGTCACCAGGATAGTGAACGCCAACATAGACCCGCGACCAGGAGATAGCCAGAGCGTAGAGCATCATGATGATGGTAAAGAGTTTTTCCACAAAGTGCCCCCGATGAAAGAAAATCCAGATTAGTGTCGCCACTGCGGCGGAATTTGCGGCATGGGATGAGGCAAACGAATAACTTTGTGGCTGGCTGACAAGCAGACGAACGTGGTCAAGAGCAAAACAAGGTCGGATGCGCTGCACAAGAGGTTTGAGTACTCCTGATGCGACAATATCGGCCATGCCTGCCGCAAAAACAGCAAGAATAATAACAAGAAACGCTGATTTTCCACGCCGCACCACCATAAAAAGGGCAGCAAGTACAATGATATGCCCCGACAGCCTGACCCTGGTCAGAAAAACCATAAGATCATCGGCTGCCGGGTGAACAAGGTGAAGGTTCAACAAATGGAAGAACCACACATCTGCCTGCTCAATGAGCGCCATCCTGTTTACTTTTTAGCTCCTCTTTTTTTCTGTTTCCGGGGTGGAGCGGAAGCAGAGAATCCGAGATTTACTTTCGGCATATCGGCAGCAGTTGTGGTTTTGTTGATATAAAACTGCTGCGCCACACTGAAGATGTTAAACATGAGATAATAGAGACCAAGACCAGCAGGCATATTATTAAAAAAGAGCAGCATCATGGCAGGAAACATGTACATCATCACTTTCATCTGCTCATTGCTCTGTGTCGTCGGGGTGATTTTCTGTTGCACAAAAACTGTCACCGCCATGAGAATCGGGAAAACTGCAATATGGCTGCCATACATGGGAATGGCGAATCCAAAATCCAGAATTGAATCAGGAACCGACAAGTCCTTCGCCCAGAGAAAACTGTGTTGACGAAGCTGTATTGATGAACGGAAAACATAGAACATGGCAAAGAGCAGCGGCATCTGAAGCACCACCGGCAGGCAGCCTCCGATCGGGTTAACCCCGGCCTCCTTATAAATTCTGCCCAGCTCACTCTGCAGTTTTGCCGGATCGTCCTTATACTTATCCTGAAGCTCCTTGAGTAAAGGCTGCAGGGCTGACATTTTTTTCATTGACTTCGTTGAAGCCATTGAAAGAGGATAGGTCACCAGCTTTATCAGGAACGCAAAAATGATAATAATAAGACCGTAATTACTAACGTAGGTATTCATCCAGTTGAAGACCGGCAAGATGATATACTCAGCAAACGGCCTTGTCAGCCAGTCCCATCCGAAATCCATGATTTTTTCAAGACCGGCCTTCTGTGCCTTGACAATATTGTAATCAAGCGGCCCAAGATAGAGACTGAATTTATCATCAACTACCGTTCCTGATGAAGGAATACCCATTTTCAGGGCAACAAGGTAATTTTCGAACTCATTGCCTTTCTCTCTTTTACCGTCAAGATAAATCCCTGCGGTGTGTCCCTGGGGGATCAGTGCAGCAACAAAATACTTGTCACGCACAGCAACCCATTTCGCCTCCCCTGACTGTTCCTCACGATAGAATTGATTTTCATTGCTGGCATCAAGCGTTACCAGGCTGCCGCCAAGGTATGCACTGGCAAGTGCACTCTGGGCCTCATCCTGCCTGTTTTTTTCTGAATAAGGTATTCCTCCATCCCACTGCAACTGATATTCATTCCCAGCAAGCTCACTTGAAAATCCTGTCATTTTGACGTCGTAATCTACCTTGTAGCTCTCTCCGCCAAAAAGGTAGGTGATATCGATGGCTTGCAGGGGGGTAACATCAAGATGGTAGCGTACCGCATATTGCTCTTTTCCTGTAATGGTATGAAGAGTGTCAACGGTCATACTACGAAAATAGAGATCGCGAGTATCGATTTTCTTGCCTTCACGGGTCAGAAACAACAGTGAAAGTGCCCCATTTTTTTGATTGCTGACTATATCAAACGCCTTGCGATTACCATCCAGATGCTTTTTCAGCACAAGGGACTTCAACGTTGCTCCTTTTGAGGAGAGCGTTGCACGAAAAAGATCGTTCTCTACCTTCAACAACTGCTCTTTGCCTTCGGCAGAAGAGGCAAAAACACCATAATTCTCGGAAACTGGCATCGAAGAGAGAGGCTGGGTTGGCTGTGCCTGCTGTTCGACCTGCTCTGTTTTCGCCGCCGTTGGCGGCTGCAACGGTTTATTTGCTGGCGACATAAACTGTAGCCAGACCATCATGATTACGGCAATAATTGCAAGGCCGGTTACCGAATTTCTATCCATTACCACTCTCTTTAGTTTTACCAGAAAACTTTTTTTTGTTTAGGGATACAGAGGGAACAGGGTCAAACCCGCCCTTTGAAAAAGGATTGCATCGAAGAATACGCCACATTGTCAGCCATGATGCATTAAAAAAATTGTGATGCTGAAACGCTTCAAGCGCATAACTTGAACAGGTAGGCACATATTTGCAGGACGGACCGAACAATGGCGACAGAAACGCCCGGTAAAATTTTATCAGTACTATCGGTACCTGATTGAAAAACTTCCAGCTACTCATGCTAGTTTCATTCGATCGTTATCCGGCAGAGTTAACCGCCATAGTTCAGGAAAGTATAATATTTCCAATTAATACCCGGATTTCCTCCCTGAATGTTTCAAGGTCTGGCAAAGTCTTCTTTCTGCCCATATAAAGAAAAACGATACAGAGCATTTCACCTGCACGGCCATCGCGAGAATAATCTTCCTTACTCTGGATCAGTGATTTTTCAAGCCGATAAGCTTCTCTCATCATTCTTTTTACCCTGTTGCGCCTGACAGCAGAAGAGACTGTTTTTTTACTCACCGCAAACAGTATTGCCGGAACTCTCTGAACAATATAGCCGTCGGGTTTGAGAGAAGCGTACACTATCCTTAAAAAATCCCCTTTAATACTTTTTCCACTGCTGAAAAGCAGTGAAATCAGTTGCTTTTTCCTCAATATCTCATGCTTGCGCAGAGAATGGATGTGTACGTTATTCAAAACATGAAAAAGCAATTATTATACAGACACCGACGGATTCTCCGGTCACTTATTGCCCTGCAGTACCCATATCAGAACTGACGGTAAGCGAGTGACGCCCCTTGGCTCTTCTTGCAGAGAGAACTTTACGGCCATTCTTGGTCGACATTCTCAGTCTGAATCCGTGCTTGTTCCTTCTTTTTCTATTCCGCGGCTGATAGGTTCTTTTCATCGCTTATAGCTCCACACTTTTTTTAAATATGTTCAAAATTTCAGGGCGCGTAATTTAACATAATGAACGATCAATAACAAATGCTTCCGATCCGTGATCGTATCTTCCACAAAACAACAGGCTTTTTGCAACAGGTAATCACGCCTGACGGGGTGAAAAATAACGTACTCGTCTCAAGTTGTAAACAATGTGGGTAACTTGTGGACAAGAATATTTTACCCCCCGAATCGCCAGGTACTCCGGCATCCCGAAAGAATCAACACATGTTGACTACTTTCGCTCTAAATTTGGCTACCATATTATAAAAGAATAAGTTGGCATGTTGAAAACATCTCTGCACACGATCAATCAGCAGGGGTAACTTTTCATTAAGGAAATTGTTTTTTATCCACCGAAAAAACTAACTTGTGAACACTGAATGTTGATGGCGCTAACAATATCGGCCCTTACCTCTTTAATTTCAATTTTTTATGCCCGAAGTTACGTCAAAAACGTTTACGGAATATTCCCCGACGAAAACACCGAAAAGCAGCCCAATGGAACAGCAGGTTTGGGAAGCATGCCTTAATGTTATCCGTGAAAAAATCAATCCTCTTGCATTCAAGACCTGGTTTTTTCCAATTAAGCCATTAAATTTTTCATGCAGTGAACTGACCATAGAGGTACCAAGCCAGTTTTTTTACGAGTGGATCGAAGAAAATTATTCCTCTTTTTTAAAGGCGGCCCTGAAAGAGGTCATTGGTCCTGAAGCACGACTGATGTATTCAATCGTCATGAATAAATCACAGGGTCAACCTGTCACCATAGAATTGCCACACCAAAATTCAATGAACAGTGATTTTATCTCTGCAAGTCGAGCTTCAGAAAACCGCTCTAAAAACAGCGAGGAGTTTAATCGGAACCTTGCACGCTTTGAAACGCACTTAAACTCTAAATACACCTTTGATACTCTTATCAGGGGAGACTGCAACTCGCTGGCATTTGCTGCCTCGAAATCTGTCGCACAAAGCCCCGGTCAAAATGCGTTTAACCCACTGGTTATTTATGGTGGTGTAGGACTTGGTAAAACACATATGATGCAAGCCGTCGGCAACAGCGTTCGAGAAAACAGACTTTCCGAAAGAGTTCTTTATGTCTCCAGTGAAAAATTTGCGATTGACTTTGTCAATGCTATCCAGAATGGTAAAATCCAGGAATTTTCCTCTTTTTACCGCTCTATTGATGTGCTTATTATCGACGATATTCAGTTCTTTTCGGGTAAGGAAAAAACACAAGAAGAGATTTTTCATATCTTTAACACGTTACATCAGTCAAACAAGCAGATTATCCTCTCTGCAGATCGCCCCATAAAGGATATCAAGGGGATTGAGGATAGATTAATATCACGCTTCAACTGGGGGCTGTCAGCAGATATTCAACCTCCGGATTATGAAACACGCAAGGCGATCATTCTCAGCAAATTGCATCAGAGTGGAGTTAATCTTGATGATGCTGTTATCGAATTTATTGCTACAAATGTCACTGAAAACGTCAGGGAGCTTGAGGGGTGTATTGTTAAATTGCTGGCAGCTCAGTCCCTTGATAACAGGGAAATCGATCTCCTGTTTACAAAATCGACTCTTAAAGATATTATCAGGCATACAACCAAACGGCTATCACTCGACACCATCGAAAAAGCGGTCTGTTCTTATTTTTCAATTACCCCTAATGACTTGAAGGGAAAATCAAAGAAGAAGGAGATCGCTTTTGGGCGCCAGGTTGCGATGTATCTCTCAAAACTGTTGACCGACTCTTCACTGAAAACAATAGGCCTTCATTTTGGGGGCAGAGATCATTCAACAGTTATCCATGCTGTTACAACGATTACCAAGAGGGTTGATTCAATAATAGAAGAAAGAAAAAAAATTGAGGAAATCAGGAAAAGGATTGAGATTCTTTCGATGTAAATACCAAATGTGTACAAGTTGTTGAAGAGATGTGTGATGAATCTTGATAACCCATGCCTTATCAACAATCAACCACTATAATAAAAATCATCAACAAACCCTGAACATAGGCGGAGAGTTTAAATGTACAAGTTATCAACATTTTATTACCTGAAAAATATTATATAACCTCTTATATAATTAAGGATTAGGGATATTTAATCAGCAGTTAACCAGATATTAACACTATCAACAACAACAACAATTTTTATAAATACTTAAATACTTAAATAGTTAAAGTTGTAAAAGATGAAACTTATTTCCTCAATACGTCAGTTGCAGGATCCTGTCAGTAAGGTCGCTCAGGCGATTCCTGCCAAAACCATGGATGTACGTTTCGAAAATGTACATTTATCCATTGAACCAGGAAGTCTTACGCTTTTTGCTACCGACGGTGAACTTTCAATAACAGCAAAAACCGATGTTGAGACCTCTGATACAGGAAATATCGGTATCAATGCAAGAACTCTTCAGGATTTTCTCCGAAGCATGTATGATACCGCTGTGACTTTTGTTGTTGAACGGCAGGAGATCAGTGATCATGGTATGGTACACATCACAACAGATAAAGGTCAGTACAAAATAACTTGTCTGTTTGAAAGCAAGCACGAAAAATATGAAAAGAGCTACGATATTTCCATTGAGCTCGAAACTGCTGAATTTCTTGATGTAATACAGAAAACAATTTTTGCCTGCAGTGTTGATGGCATGAGACCTGCCATGATGGGTGTGCTTTTTGAGCTCGAAGGCA
Source organism: uncultured Chlorobiaceae bacterium (assembly GCA_903937835.1). Classification (GTDB taxonomy): domain Bacteria; phylum Bacteroidota; class Chlorobiia; order Chlorobiales; family Chlorobiaceae; genus Chlorobium. Next base: position 35,548 of record CAJAAV010000118.1, read on the forward strand.
GTACTATTACGGCTGTTTCAACTGATGGGCACAGACTGGTACGGTGCAGAAAAAATTCATCACTGGATATTCCTGAAAAACAGAAAATCGTTGTTCCAGCACGAGTGCTTTCAATTCTCCAAAAACTGGCTCAACATGAATCAATCACGATGTGCATTGATGCAGACAGACGTTTTGTCCGTTTTATTATCGGCAATATTGTTCTTGATGCAGCTCTGATTGTTGAACCTTATCCGAATTACGATGCTGTTATTCCTGTCGAGCATGATAAACATGTCATTATCAACCGTTCGCTGGTTTACGATTCTGTAAGACGTGTAGGTCGTTTTTCGAGTATAGGTGATATCAAGATGGTGATAGAAGATCAGCTCCTGAAGGTCTTGGCTGAAAATACAAATGACGGGGAAGCTGCCCAGGAAGAATTACCGTGTCTTTATACTGGAGAACCTGTTACGATTGGCTTTAATTCGAAATTTATCGAAGCTGCTCTCGCGCATTTAGATGATAATGAGATCCGTATAGAACTCAAAAGTCCAACAACAGCCGTGATTTTTAAGCCGCACAAGGAAGTTGAGGATGATAAATTCATGATCCTTGTTATGCCTGTTCGAATTAATAGTTGAATGATCTGCAAAATTATTGAGACTCCAGTGTTTACAATATAAAAATTTCCGGAACCACCGGTTTTTAACTTTTACCCCTGTTGATGGTATCACCATCATTTATGGTAAAAATGGGTCAGGAAAAACATCTCTTCTTGAAGGAGTCCACTATTGTGCGCTGACGAAAGGGTTTGTCGGCGCTACGGATAGTGAGTGTCTCTCGTTTTCTTCTGATTATTTTTTACTTGACGGGAGTTTTCGAAGTGATCTGGAAGCGCCTCTGACGGTAAAAGTCATCTACAAAAAGGAAAAAGAGAAGCAGATTATTGTCAACAATAGTGAGATTAAACCTTTTTCACATCATATTGGACGTATTCCCTGTATTACCTTTTCACCTTCAGAAATGGTGATTGTAAACGGATCTCCGTCTGAACGAAGGCGTTTTATCGATAATGCTATTAGTCAGACAAACAGAAGATACCTTGATGATTTGTTGGCTTATCGGCGTGTTCTCCTGCAGAGAAATGCCTTGCTTGTACAGTTATGCGAAAAGAAAAATGTTCACAAAGATATGTTGTCTGTTTGGACAGAACAACTTTCAAAACATGCGGCATCAATTGTTTATGAAAGAGCGCAGTTTATAACCGCTTTCAACGAGCGGTTCAGGGATCTTTATGGCCAGTTTTCTTTTGATGAGGAGCCAGCCATCACTTATCGATGCTCCCTCGGTAATATCATAAAAGAGAGTTCTCTCGATCTTCTATATTCCATGTTTCTTGAAAAGTATGAAATGACCGAGAGGCAGGAAATTTATCGTGCACAGACTTTAACAGGTCCTCATCGTGATGATTTGCTCTTTCTCCTTAATGACAAGGAGATAAAAAAATATGCTTCGCAGGGTCAATTGCGAACATTTCTTATTGGTCTCAAGCTAACACAGCATCAATTTTTTTTTGAACTTCTTGGAGAAAAGCCTATCTGCCTCCTTGATGATATTTTCAGTGAACTTGATACTTCAAGGATAGCTGATATATTCACTCTTCTTGAAACATTCGGTCAAACTATTATTACCTCAACAGAAAAAAGGGGGCAGAGTAATGTTACCGCACTGTCCATTGAATCACTCAGAAAAACCGGAGAGGAGTGAGCATGTCAAGAATAAAAAGTCCAAAAAAACTCTCAGCGCTGGTAGGGGACCTGTATCATACACTTGGAATGGAAGAGGCTTATCAGCAGTACAAAACGCTTCAGATATGGAATACCGTGGTCGGTGAGGCTATTGCAGAGGCAACTCTTCTTGAAAGATTCGCCGGTGGGCAGTTGTTTATTCGGGTAAAAAACCCTGCATGGAGAATGGAGCTTAATTTCCGTAAAAAGGAGATTCTTGCCAAGCTTAACACGGCTATTGACAATGTATTGGTTCAGGAGATTATTTTCAGATAACAGAGCTGTAAGGTATGTTTGTTCAAAACTGCAATCAAGATTGGCGCAATATATTTTAGCAACAGATTTATTTTCAAGTAGTTATGTCGCGAAAAAAAAGGCCACTTGATTGCAACGTAGAATTATAACAGCTTTTTTTTTAAAACCATTCAGAGAGAGCAACTGAGTTGGTACATTTCAATCATTTTTTCTGCATAAGCTTTACCGAAAGCGATGCATTTCTCAAATTCCGGTTCATGTGGTTTAAATTTAACCATGACATTCTGCTCAAATACTTTGAGTTTGAGCAATGTGAAATTCGCTTCTATCATTCGTACAGCCTCTCCACTCCATCCATAAGACCCGAAGGCGGCTGCAAGCTTTCCTTTATCCCGTATCGGGTTGATGGTAGCGAAAATCTGATAAATCTGTGGCAGAATATTCTGGTTTATTGTAGGAGATCCTACTATGATTCCTGTACAGTGTGCGATTTTCTTCTCCAGGTCTGAAGTCTTGAGGCTCTCTATATCACATACATCAATCTGGAAGTCACAGGACTGACGTAGCCCCTCAGCAATCTTTTCTGCCATTAACGTTGTGTTCTCATAAGCGGAAACATAAGCAATAAGAATGTGTTTCTCATTAGGAAGCGCTATTGCTGTTGTGGCATACTTCGATGATAGATCAACATATTTCTTCCAGTGTGACCTTAGTATAGGGCCATGACCTGGGCATATTGCCTTGATATCAAGCGTTCCGATTTTTTCAATAGCCTGCAGCATGTATTTACTGAAGGGCTTGAGAATGGTGTCGAAGTAATAGGTAAAAGAGTCGTCAAAATCGCCGACGATGTCATCATACATGCCTTCATGGCAAAAATGGGATCCGAATGAGTCACATGTGAAAAGAAGTCGATCTTCCTCAAGCCATGTGTATATAGTGTCAGGCCAGTGAAGATTTGGGGCATTAATGAAATGAAGCGTTTTATTGCCAAGGCTAAGCTTATCCCCTGTTTTTACAACCAGTGATTTAAAGTCATGACCGGTCTGATCACGAAGAAATTTTATGGCATTCCCACTGCCAACGATGGTTGCGTTTGGCGCTACAGCAAGCAGATTTTTCACATTGCCGGAATGGTCAGGCTCTGTATGGTCAACAATTATATATTCTATCTCCGATGGGTCAGTAACCTGTTTTATCTTTGAAAGATAAGCTGGCCAGAACTTTTCTTTTGTTGTTTCTATAATTGTTTTTTTATCGGCATTGATGAAATAGGAATTATAGGTTGTTCCATATTTCGTTTCCATAACAATATCGAAAGTAATGAGTCCTGGGTCGAGAACACCAATCCAGCGAACGTCATCAGTAATAGTAAGCACTTTGTTATCTTTCATGAGTATTCTTGTGTATTGTTAAAAATATATTATCTGTAGTAGCAGCTACGCAAAATGAGCTTGTAGAGTTCTGTGTATAATTATACAACTCAATATATAAACTACGATTTCAGGTCATAATGGTTCTTCATTGAGATGACTGGTTTCGGTATGCCGTATCTCTTTCTGAAGTTCTATTCCTTCTGCAGAAAAAGAGAAAAGAGTATCGGTTGAAAATATCATACTGTAATCTTGTGGTTTAAAGAAAGGAAGGAATTTCTGGCAATGTTCGTCCAGTCGCTTCAGATAGAAATGAGTGTTCTCATCAGGTTTTTCTTTATTCCATTCAGAAGCAAGTTTTCCTTTATCCCAGGAAGCATTTCCAACACCTGATCCCGAGACATAAAAGGTTATCCGGTCTCCTTTTGTAATCTCCATGCCAGTCTTTATGGCAATTTCATAAGTGATTGATTTTGATCTTTTCCCGGATTTTACATCAGCAAGATATTGTTCAATCGAATTTTTAAGTGTTTCGGTTCTTGAAAATTCAGAGACTTCCAATTCATGGAGCTGAATCTTTTCTTTGTATTCGGTGAATAGAGTATGCAATCCATTGATATCCTCCGTCAACAGCATTTCAAATCCTCTGCGGACAAAATCCCTGCCGAATTTCTCTCCGCTTCTGCTGGTCAGTGAAGAGCCTTTCAGGGTCATGACATTATCATAGCCGAGAAGGGCATAATTTTTCTTCATGTAAGAGATCATTTTTTTGAATCTCCCGTCAAATCCAATATTGATCCCTTCTGGCATGAGAGTGGATACTTCAGTGACCAGCTTTCTTTCATCAAATTCAGTTGTTACGTCTGGCGGTGGTATAAACAGAATACCGTCAGTATCCACCTCAATAACCTTGCATCCCCGCACTTCAAATTCAAAAATCATTTTCTTTGCAAGGCTTTGCCCTGTCGATGTTACTCTGTCAGCCTCTGCAAAGTCGTTGAAAATTCCGCCGCTGAAACCAAGGTATCCGTACATGGCATTGATAAGAATTTTAAATGAGCTTTGCATTGCATCAAAATTCGCTGCCAGTGAGGTATGGCCAAGGCTCTTTTCTTCGCGCGACTTGTCTTTTGCTTTGAAACGCAGCTCTTTCAGATCGTTCAGCACACCAGGAAACACCCGCAGTTCATCGCTTTTTGGGCATATATTCCAGGAAAGCATGATTGAAGGATAGAGTGATTCAACATCGGCATAAACAATTGGCCCAAGAATACCTTTGAGGAATACTTCGGTATAACCTCCCGAGTGCTGCTGACCGGAAGAGGGTTTCGGAACAGACTGTTTACGGCGCAGATATTCTCTTACGAGAAGAACTTCAATTTTAGCAGCCTGCCCGATGCGTGCCGTCATCGCGTAAGTGTAGGGCAGCATTTGTGCAAGGTAGAAATTGCTTGCTGAAAGCAGAGATGAAAGTGCTCTGGTTTCACGGACGTCATCAAGTGCATAAGCAAGCAGCTTTTCATGGTTATTATTCCATAGCGAAGCAATATCCTTGTAATCCACGTAGGTTCGATCAGGCGATGCAAAACCGAAATGTTTCGCCACGGCTTTTAGGCCATAACTTTGCATTGAGCGTTTTGAGATATCATAACTTTGCACAAGGAAGAGTGTATCAATGACGTGCCTCCCCGGTATATCAAAGAAGGGGTAATCAATACTTCGTTCCGCAAACCTGATGCTTGCAGGGTATGTTTTTGCAAGCGTTCCGTTGCGTCCTACTGCAAATGGAATGCCATGTCGTTCACACCTGCGCTGAAGGTAGGGCAGGTCAAAACTGAAAATATTGTGACCTTCGATGACATCAGGATCCATTTTAACAATCAAGGCGACAAGCTTTTCAAGCAACTCTTTTTCAGAACTCTTTTTGGAGTGAAGCGCTAATTCCCATCCCCTGCTGTCGCTTAAAGAGACGATTATCACTTCATCATCATTTCCGCCAAAAGCTCCTGATCGCTTTCTTGTGGGGTCATAATTGGTCTCTATATCAAGCTGTATCCTGTAGAGATCGTCGAACATCATCCCCTTGAAGAGGGTTTTTCCACTTTGAAGCAGATATTGTGTGACGGCATCTCCCTTGTTATAGATAAAAGAGTTGCTGTCGTACAGTATATTTTTGTTTTGGGTCTCAGTAGAATCGGTATTACGTTTTTTATTGACAAATTCAATAGCGTTTCTGTGATTCCGCCAGCTTCGGAAAATGACAAGGCACTGATAATAATTTGAGCCTCCAAGTTTTACAAGCCAGAACTTTTCTTTGTCTTCGGGCACAAAACTGTCGAGCAGAGAACTCTCTGAAAGGAAAAAAAACGGAAAAAACAACTCATCATGAAAACGAACTGCTCCATTCTCCCGGTTAAACACTCGTATAAGGGTATCGGAAAGCTGGTATGCACCCACAATACCTTGCTCTTTATCCTTTCCGAACAAAAGGTCGTTGGTGATGATATCGCTGATAATGCTTTCCATGGCTGCTCGTTCAATTATTTTCTTGAGTAAACACTGCAATATACGTTTCACGTGAAACAAACAATATCTCAGCGTCCCAGATGTACCATGAGAACGGAGATGTCCGAGGGAGAAACGCCCAAAATTCTTGATGCCTGGCCAATGGTCTCAGGTTGATGTTTATTCAGCTTTTCTCTTCCTTCATTCGAAAGCCCCGAAACGGTATCATATCTAAATGAAGGCGGTATTAGATGGGATTCAAGCCTTAGAATTCTTTCGGTCATGAAGAGGTCTCGTTTTAGATATCCTTCATATTTAAGGTCAATTTCAACTTGCTCATAGAGTAAGGGGTTACTGGTTATGGCATTCACTGCGTTATTTAAAATTGGTGATGCATCAATAAGCATAGTGAGATGAATTCCTGGCCTTTTCAAGAGGGATAAGGCACTTTGTGAACTATTAACTATTGTATAGCCAAGCGAGACAAGCATGGTGTTTATTTCAGAAGCAGAAACTCTTGTGTGAAATAAAAGTTCTTTAAGTACCCTTATCAGTTCAATATTATGGCTGCAAGCAGAAAACGTCTCCTTGTCAATCAGTCCTGCCGCAGCACCGAAGTGCCGCAGACGGATATCTGCATTGTCATGACGGAGCATAAGTCGGTGTTCCGCAGAAGAGGTAAACATTCGATAGGGTTCATTGGTCTCTTTTGTGACAAGATCGTCGATGAGCACTCCGATATACGCATCAGAGCGTTTCAGGAGAAGAGGCGGGCGACTTTGCGTTTTGAGTGAAGCATTAATACCAGCCATCAGCCCCTGGGCAGCAGCTTCTTCATACCCTGAAGTTCCGTTAATCTGACCAGCAAAGTAGAGATTTACAATTAATTTAGTTTCAAGTGTTCTCTTGATTTGATGAGGAAAAAAGTAGTCGTACTCAATGGCATAACCAGGGCGAATCATTTTTGCCTGTTCAAGGCCGGCAATAGAACGCAAGCCCTTCAACTGAATCTCTTCCGGCAACGATGTTGAAAAGCCGTTCACATACATTTCATTGGTATCAAATCCTTCAGGTTCAAGAAATATATGATGACCCGATTTGTCCGGAAATCTACAGATTTTGTCCTCAATCGATGGACAGTACCTCGGGCCAACACCCTGAACCTTTCCTGTAAACAAGGGCGATCTGTCAAATCCCTTTTTCAGTATCTCGTGTGTGAGAGGGTTTGTATTTGTAACAAAACAGGATATTTGTCGACGGTTGAGATCCCTGATCGTTTTGAAAGAGAAGGTAACTGGCTCCTCGTCGCCTTGTTGTTTTTCAACCTTTGAATAGTCAACACTTCGCGCATCAATACGGGGCGGCGTACCTGTCTTTAGTCTTCCTGATATAAAACCAAGACCGACAAGGTGTTCTGTTAGTCCGTAAACTGGTGGCTCCGCAATGGTCCTTCCCCCGGGATAGTGGTTCATGCCGATATGAATAAGTCCATTCAGGAATGTTCCGCAGGTGAGAATTGCGGCCTTTGCTCTGATCACTCTTCCCGATGACAGAACTACAGCCTGAAAAGTATCAACAGAACATTTAATGGAGGTAACGGTATCCTGAAGAAGATCAATATTCTTCTCTTCTTCAATTACTTTTCGCATATACTGTGAATACAAGTTCCGATCAGCCTGGGCTCTTGGAGAGTGCATCGCTGGCCCTTTGCTTCTGTTCAGCATTCTGAACTGTATCCCTGTCGTGTCTATTGCTTTCCCCATCTCTCCACCCAGCGCGTCAATCTCCCGTGTGATCTGACCTTTTGCAACCCCCCCGATCGCCGGGTTGCAGGACATTCGCGCAATTGTAGTAAGATCTGATGAGATGAGCAGGCAGGAGGAGCCCATCCTCGCAGCGGCAAGAACCGCTTCACATCCTGCATGGCCAGCGCCAGCAACTATAATATCATACATGGGCCAAAGATTGTTTCACGTGAAACAATAATAAATTGAATTACTATTTTAGAAATCCAAGATACACATAATTGCTATTTTCTTCCTGATATCCAGAGGAACTATTCAGCATCTCTCTGGATTAATCAAATAAATAACTCGGCGTATTTATAGAGTATTTGTGCGTGGGCGTTGTAATACTGCTATGAATTTATTAAACTACTTTAGAATAGAGTATATCTTCTCTCCTCTGCGAAGTGCTGTTGCATATCATATCATGGGTATAATTTAATGAGAAGAAGGAAATTTTTTACAACAGGCGCCATTTTTTCGGCTTATCTCTCAATATGGCCAGCCAGTCTGCTCGCAGGCTGGAGTGAAAAAAACTTTCAACGCTGCACAATAGAGCAAGCTTTTGTGAACGCATTCGGAGCGAGAGAACCGGTGAGATCAGATAAAATTACAATTGTCGCTCCACCAGTAGCCGCTGATGGCTCTGCGGTACCTGTTCAGGTTATTTCATCCTTAAAGGGTGAAGAGATCTATCTTTTTGTGGAAAAGAATATTACTCCTCTTGTGTTCAAGTGCACTTTGAAGGGCAATGCTCTGCCCTGGTTTTCCCTGAACGTCAAAATGAAAGAAAGTTCGGCGCTTTATGCTGTTGTCAAGGAAGGAGGAGATTATTTTATGACTTCTGTACATGTCGATGTGTTGGCTCAGGCCTGTTGAAGCTCTCAGGGTTACCTTACCTCCGTTTGCGGCGGGTAAAATACATTTCTGAAACATTTTATATATACATCTATACATCAATGAGTGGCATTGTAAGAATTCTTGCAAGGGAAGAGAGCGGTATTGTACAGGTTAAGATTATCATTCCCCATCCAAATGAGTCCGGTACGCGGAAAGATGAGCTGGGTATTGTTGTTCCTGCTCATTTCGTAAGGGAGGGTTCAGTAAAAGTTAATGGAGCAGCCCTTCTGGATATTGAGCTTGGCCCTTCAGTTTCCACCGATCCGTTTTTACAGATTCGTTTTCCAGGAAAAAAAGGTGATGTTTTGAACGTTACCTTTCTTGATAATCGAAATGAGCTGTTTACAGCAGAAGCTGTTGTTCAATAGAGGCTACTCTCATTTAACGGTTTGTTGTCTGATAGTGTAATGTCATTTTTATAAATAACTATGGAGGAATACGTTATGGCGGTAAAACAAGAAATACGGCTGACGATATGTGCACTCTTTTTTACGGTTATTTCTGCGGGCAGCAGTATGTTGCCTGAGGATTGCAGCGCAAGCACCAAGTCAGACAAACAGCTGCCTGCACTAAAGTCAGAATCCAGTCCCCGCGGTCAGATTCTTGCACTTTCCTGCGCATCGTGTCATGGTACGGATGGAAAGAGTGCCGGAATAATTCCTTCAATTAATGGCTTTTCTGCAGAGTATATCGAAACGGCATTGAAAGGATTCAAAACGGGCGCTCTCCCATCAACGGTTATGTCTCGTCATGCCAAAGGCTATACCGATGACGAATTGAAGTTGATCGCTGAGTATTTTGGAACGGTCTCGCACAACACTAAATAAGCAGGAGAATGATTATGAATGATAAACTGTCACGCAGGGATTTTAATAAGCTGCTCCTGTCGGGTGTTGCGGGTTCGGCGCTTGGTCTATTTGGTAACTCGCAAAGTGCGTTTGCCTCTACCAAAAGAGTTGTGGTCATTGGAGGTGGTTTCGGAGGGGCGTCGGCAGCCAAATATCTGAGAAAGCTGGATCCATCCATTCAGGTTACTCTCGTTGAGCCAAAAGCAGTGTATTACACCTGTCCATTCAGCAACTTGGTTCTCGGCGGATTGAAGAGCATGGATGATATTGCTCATACTTATGCAGTACTTCAGAGTAAATATCAGGTCAACATTGTCGCAGATGTCGTTACCGAGATTGATATAGCTAAAAATACGGTCAAACTGAAAAGCGGTAAGGCACTGGCTTATGATCGACTGATCGTTTCTCCCGGTATTGATTTCAAATGGAATTTTCTTGAGGGTTATAGTGAAGCTGTTGCGAACACTCGAATGCCCCATGCCTGGCAGGCTGGATCGCAGACAATTCTGCTGCATAAACAGCTCCTTGACATGAAAGATGGAGGGAGGGTCTTCATCTGTCCTCCAGCCAATCCATTTAGATGTCCTCCAGGGCCGTACGAACGGGCCAGTCTTATTGCGGCTTATCTCAAGGCAAGCAAGCCGCTGTCGAAAGTTATCATTTTTGACGCAAAGGATAAGTTCTCCAAACAGGGGTTATTCAAGAAAGGATGGGAGCGGCTTTATCCAGGAATGATTGAGTGGCGCTCTAATGTAATGGGTGGAAAGATTACCAAGGTTGATGCCTCAGCCATGACGGTTACGACCGAATTCGGAGTTGAAAAAGGGGATGTCATCAATCTCATTCCTGCACAGAAAGCCGGTAAAATAGCGTTTGATGCTGGTCTTACCGATGCGACGGGATGGTGCCCTATCAATCCTGTCTCCTTTGAATCAACCCTGCACCCTGGAATTCATGTGATTGGTGATGCATCTGCTGCCGGGGCTATGCCAAAATCAGGATTTGCTGCGAGCAGTCAGGGGAAAGTGGCTGCTGCCGCCATTGTCAGACTGTTTCAGGGCAAGGTTCCTGCGGCTCCTTCTCTTGTCAACACCTGCTATAGCCTGCTTGCGGAAAACTATGGTATTTCAGTTGCCGGCGTTTACAAGCTTGCTGCTGAGGGAATTGTGGAAATCAAGGACGCTGGTGGTATCACCCCCATCGATGCTGATGACAACCACCTTAGTCAGGAAGCAATGTTTGCTCAAGGCTGGTATCAGAATATCTCTCTGGATACCTGGGGGTAAAACACTATTATATTATACTTTCCAATGCAAAAAGCTCGACAGTATGTTGGGCTTTTTGTGTTATGGGTCCATTATTTCTATTGTTTTCTGCTGGATGCAGATTGTTAGCTAATCACTACCCCATTTTATATATTGGCAGAATTATTTTTTGCCCAGCGTAACGCGATGCCATCAATGAAAAATAAACGTTTAAACCTTCTTCTTATTGCAGTCGTCACGTTTGTGGCAGTTTGGTCATTATGGCCTACCTGGCGGGACTACTCCCTTTCGAAACAGCTCAATAGTTTTGGGTCAGCCCAGGACAGCCTGAAATATGCGCTGAGTCACCGAGAGGATATTGAAGACGCCCGTAAAAAAAGTCTGAAACTTGGCCTGGATTTAAAAGGGGGCATGCATCTGGTTATGGAAGTTGACCAGGTGGATCTGTTTGAACAGAAAGCATGGAATAAAGATGCAAAGTTTGCCACCATCATGCAGGTCGTCAGGGCAAAGTCCGCACAAAGTGACGCACGGGTTATAGATCTTCTGGTTACTGAGTTCAAAAATAATAATATTCGCCTGAGCCGGTATTTTTATGATATCCGCAACAGCGATCAGGAAATTGTAGGAAAGCTGGAAAAGGAATCCGATGAGGCTTTAAGTCGTGCCAAAGAGATTATCCGCAATCGTATAGACCAATATGGTGTCGCGGAACCGGTCATTACCACACAGGGCAGCAGAAAAATCATTATTGAGCTTCCTGGTGTTTCGGATGAAAACAGAGTGAGAAATCTGCTGAAAGGCACAGCCAAGCTTGAATTCAGGCTTTTGCGAGAACCGGAAGTGATGGTCAGGACGCTGGACAGGATCAATACATATCTTGTCGACAACGGTGTTGCCGCATCTATGGCGCCAGTTCCCGATTCGTCAGCATCCGCTCACGCTGCTCTTCCGCAATCCGGGAGCACACCCTCTACCCCGGCCAACAAATCGACCTCTGCTAAACCGCTTTATGATGTGATCGTCGTTTTTCAGAACGGTACGGTCTATACTTCAGAGCACACGAAGGAGTTTGTTTCCACTTTGTTGCATCGCAGTGACATACAGGCGCTTCTGCCTCCGGATACCGAGCTGCTTCTTGCTGCAAAACCGGATGTTGGAAAAAACGGTGAAAAGCTTTACTCCATCTATCTTGTTAAAAAGGCGCCAGAGTTGACTGGCGGTGTCATTACTGAGGCAAAGGCCACTTTTGGTTCACAGGGTGTTCAGCCCGAAGTGTTGATGTCGATGAACACCGAAGGAACTTCGAAATGGGCCCGCATTACAGGAGCCAATATCGGCAAACGTATTGCAATTGTCCTTGATGGCGCGGTTTACAGTGCTCCTGTTGTTCAGTCCAAGATTCCCAATGGTAATTCAGTGATTAACGGAATTGAAAGTCTTGAGGAGGCGAAGGATCTTGAAATTGTGCTTAAAGCCGGTGCGCTTCCAGCTCCAGTCAGGATTACTGAAGAACGAAGCGTCGGTCCATCACTTGGCGCTGATTACATCCGTGCAGGGATGCAGTCTCTTGCATGGGCCTTCTGCACAGTTTCGATCTTTATGCTTGTCTACTACAAGAAAGCAGGTATTGCGGCAGATATAGCCCTGGTGCTTAATATTCTTATTGTGCTTTCGGTACTTGCAGGTTTCAACGCCTCTCTTTCATTGCCAGGCATTGCCGGCATTGTGCTGACCATTGGTATGGCGGTCGATGCCAACGTGCTGATCTATGAAAGGATACGAGAAGAGCTTGCTGAAGGAAAGAGTGTGGTCTCAGCCGTCACGCAGGGTTATGACCGGGCGTTTTCCTCGATTCTTGACTCACATGTCACGACCCTTTCTGCGGCCTTTTTGCTCTATACTTATGGCATAGGCCCAATTCAGGGGTTTGCTGTCACACTGATGATTGGTACCTCGGCAAGCCTGTTTACGGCAATCGTGGTGACCAGAGAGATTTTCCATCTGCTGCTTGCCAAAAACCTTATGTCAGACAAAAGTTTCGGTTAATATTTCAAGACGTTTCAACCCATGAGGATATTTCAGAAGACCAACTTTAACTTTATCCGGTATCGTAAAATTGCGTACGGTTTTTCTATCATTCTGCTGCTTGCGGGCATGGGTTCGCTCGTCTTTAAAGGGCTGAACTACGGGATTGATTTCAGGGGAGGTTCCGAGGTGGTGATACGATTCGACAAAAACATTGATGTCGGTCAGATTCGTCTGGTTCTTGATGCGGCAGGTGTTTCAGGAACTCTGAAGCAGTATGGCATGGATCGCTCTTTCCTGTTCAGCACCGTCTTCCAGGGAGATAGCGGGCAACTGAAATCTCTGGTTTCAAACGCCCTTAATGATCGTATCAAGGGTAATCATCATGAAATTGTGCGTATTGATGCCGTAGGCCCGAGTATTGCTTCCGATTTGAAATGGTCTGCAGTCAAGGCGCTCTTTGCATCCCTTTTTGCCATCCTTCTTTATGTGGGGTTCCGGTTTGAAATTAAATTTGCAACAGCAGGCGTGATTGCGATTTTTCATGATATCCTGACTGTGCTGGGGCTCTTCAGTATTCTTGGAGGGCTCTTTACCTTCATGCCGCTTGAAATGGATCAGAGCATCATCGCTGCGTTTCTCACGATAGCAGGTTATTCCATTACCGATACCGTGGTCGTCTACGATCGTATCAGGGAGAGGATAAGGGGGCAGAAACCGTCTGAATATGAGAGGATTTTCAATGAAAGCATGAACCAGACACTCAGCCGCACGATTATAACGTCAGGAACAGTGCTACTCTCGGTTTTTGTGCTCTTTATCTTTGCTGGACCAGCCATCAGAGGTTTTGCTTTCGCCGTCTTTACCGGTATTATGATAGGCACGTATTCATCAATCTTTGTTGCGGCACCGCTGGTGTATGATTGGCTCAGGCTTACAAAAAGCTCTGTTCGATTGAGGGGGAGCAAGATTTCCTGAGAGTCTTTGTCATGATCTTGAGAGTTATGCAATATGTACCTTCGAGCCCATTGTAGCCGGAGAACTTTAAAAATATTCACCAGTCAGGAGTCGGTGCATGAAAAAAGTATTGATGAACACTCTTTTGCTGCTTATCACGGGATTAGCATATTTGCAAGGCTCAGCTCTTGCTAAAGTCGCTGACCGGGTTGTTGCCGTTGTCGGAAATGAGGTCATTTTTAAATCGGAAATCGATAACCGTGCTCTCATGGCACGCCTGCAGTATCCCGAACTGGCGCAAGATAAAGGGTTGTCCCGCTCGATACTTGAAGGGGTAATTGACCAGAAAATCATTCTTGCAAAAGCCAAAATCGATAGCGTCTCTATTGATCTCAATACGCTTGACTCCATGGTCAATGACCGGTTCAAGCAGATCAGTTCGAGTTTCACCTCAAAAGTTGAGATGGAGAGTCGTCTCGGCAAGTCCTCTGCTGGTATTCGCGAGAGTATTCGCGAGGAGCTGCGCAATCAGCAGTTGATCGAGACACTTCGCAAGAAAAAATCTGCGGGAATAACCGTCACTTATGGCGAGGCGATGGAATTCTATAATACTAACCGCAGTCAGCTCCCGGAGATTCCTGAAGAGGTCTCAGTGTCGCAACTTATCAAATATTCTGGAGTTGCAGCGGAAAGCAGGGCTCAATCACTCGCAACGATACAGGAGATTCGTAAAGAGCTTCTTGCAGGAGCCGATTTCGCCACTCTGGCCATGCAGTATTCACAGGATCCAGGTTCTGCCAAATCAGGAGGAGATCTTGGTCTTGTCAGAAAAGGTCAGCTTATCCCGAGCTTTGAGACTGCGGCTTATGCACTTAAGGAAGGGGGGATCTCTGATATTGTTGAAACCCGATATGGATTTCATCTTATTCAGTTGCTCAGCATGGAGGACAATGCTGTCCACGTCAGGCATATCCTTATAGGGCTTGACCGTTCGAAAGGAGACTTTTCGGAGGCGATTCAGCAGTTAAATTCACTGCATGCCGATCTGTTGAGCGGTAAGGAGACGTTTGCTGAGATGGCTAAAAAATATTCAGATGATTCGGCATCTGCACCCATTGGAGGGGCTCTTCTCATGTCAGGATCGTCCAGAAAGACGTTTCCTCCTTCCAAATTGTTCCCCCAATTGCAGCAGATAATAGCGTCACTGAAAAAGAGTGGTGATATCAGTAAACCACAGCAAATCAATCCACCACAAAGAGAGCCGTTTTACGGAATATTCCGGTTGAACGAGCGGATAGCTGCGCACCCTCTTGATCCTGAAAAGGACTATTCTGCACTTGAGGAGATGGCGCTTGACTACAAAAGCCGTCAGCTTTTCAATCAATGGGTGCAGCAGCTCCACAAGGAAGTTTATGTTCGCATTTCAGACATCTAAGCGGCGGACATAGCGGGCATTTTTCTCAATAAACTCGCGTCGCGGCTCAACCTTGTCACCCATAAGCGTGGAGAATACCTGGTCAGCTTCCATGGCATTTTCCACGTTGACCAGCAAAAGTGAGCGATGGGCAGGATCCATTGTGGTGCTCCAGAGCTGCTCAGGGTTCATCTCTCCAAGACCCTTGTAGCGCTGAATGTGGATGTTCGCCTTGCCCTTCTGCATCTTTTTCATTCCATCGGAAATACTGTTGCGCTCATCGTCATCCCAGGCATACTGTTGATCCTTGCCTGACTTGACCAGGTAGAGGGGTGGCTGGGCGATAAAGACCCTGCCAGCCTCAATCAGCGCACGCATGTGGCGGAAGAAAAAGGTCAACAGCAGCGTTCTGATGTGTGCTCCATCAACATCAGCATCAGTCATGATGATAATTTTGCCATAGCGCAGTTTTTCCACAGAAAATTCATCTTCACCAAAGCTTGTGCCAAGAGCAAGAATGATGGTCTTGATCTCCTCATTCTCCAGCATCTTGTGCAGCCGGGCCTTTTCGACATTAAGAATTTTACCCTTCAGAGGCAGAATTGCCTGGAAGCTCCGGTCGCGCCCCTGTTTGGCACTGCCGCCTGCCGAATCACCCTCAACGATATAGAGTTCACAATGTTCCGGGTCGTTGATGGAGCAGTCAGCAAGTTTTCCAGGAAGGCCCGAGCTCTCAAGCACGGACTTTCTGCGGGTAAGTTCCTTGGCTTTACGGGCTGCCTCCCTCGACATGGCAGCGCCCTTCACCTTTTCAATGATCATTTTGAGCACACCCGGATTGCTTTCAGCAAACTCAGCGAGCTGTTCATTCACCACCGTTTCAACAATGCTCTGTGTCTCTGAGTTACCGAGTTTTGTCTTGGTTTGTCCCTCAAACTGTGGCTCAGCAACCTTGACCGAGATGACCGCCGTCAATCCCTCCTTGAAATCATCACCGGTAAGGGCGAGTTTCAGGTTTTTGAGCAGATCATTTTTCTGCGCATAAGCGTTGAGCGTTCTGGTCAGCGCCTTGCGAAAGCCGGTAACGTGGGTGCCGCCTTCATGGGTATTGATGTTGTTGACATAGCTGAAGACATTCTCCTGATAGGAGTCGTTGTACTGGAGCGCAATTTCAACAATAGTTGTATCACGCTCACCGTAGAGGTATATCGGCTCTTTCAGCAGGTTGATGCGATTCTGGTCAGTAAAGAGTACAAATTCCTTGATTCCCCCTTCATAGTGAAAAACCTCCTGGAAGCCGTCAGTATCCTGAACAGTAATGCTGAGCTCCTTGTTGAGGAACGCAAGCTCACGCATACGATCGACAATAATATCCTTGCGGAACTCGGTTGTCTTGAAAATAAGATGGTCGGGCAGAAAAGTTGTTTTCGTGCCGCGCTGGTCTGAAGAGCCAATAGCCTTGACATCACCCTGGGGTACTCCCCGTTCAAAGCGCTGAAAATAGACCTGCCCGTCGCGGTACACCTCAACTTCGCACCATTCTGAAAGCGCATTAACCACCGAAGCACCAACGCCGTGCAGACCACCGGAAACTTTGTAGGCACCCTTGTCGAACTTGCCGCCAGCTCCGATTACCGTCATCACCAGCTCAAGCGCCGATTTCTGCTTTTCAGGGTGAATATCAACCGGAATGCCGCGTCCGTGATCGATTACCGTCACCGATCCGTCAAGATTCAGTGAGACAAAAATATAATCGTTGAAGCCGCCAAGGGTTTCATCGATAGAGTTATCGACAATTTCATAGACCAGATGGTGAAGTCCCCTGCTGTGAATATCGCCAATATACATTGCCGGACGCATGCGGACATGCTCAATGCCGTCAAGCACCTGGATACTGTTTGCGCCGTAACTTGTTTCTATTGAAGGGGTCAAGGAGGTAAGGATATCGTCTTCCTGCATAATAGTCAGCTATAACTTATGAGATGAAATTTGTATCGCAAGATAACAAAAATGCCGTTATTATGCTTGCCTTATGTCATTCAGGAGCTTGCCCAAAAGGCGTCCTGAAAATGTTCGACACTGAAGGAGTCTATCCTGTTTCCCTCCATGCCATGTATCAGAATGGCAACCACATCGAAACGGCAATCGACATCGATTGCGCTGGACAACGCAAGGTATGCTCGAGCTGCCTTGATGATTTCACGCTGTTTCTGTGGTGTGACCGCTTCAGCCGGATGCCCTTTAGCAGAAGAGAATCGGGTTTTCACCTCAACAAAGCAGAGTGTTTTCTGATGGAGGGCAATGACATCTATTTCATTCCGATGAAACCGGTAATTGCGTTCAATGATCCGATACCCCTCCTTGACCAGATAGTCAGCGGCAATCTGCTCACCCTCCGGTCCGAGCAGGTGCGGATCGTAGGCAATCTTCATGGCTTTTCGCCCAGTTGACGAAGCTTGAAGCTTAAACGATGAATCGGGCACCGTCCATGCTGCCTGATTGCATCAACGTGAGCCTTGGTGGCATAACCGGCATGACGTTCAAAGCCGTAGTGCGGATATTGTGCGCCGTATGCCACCATCAGCTCGTCCCTGTGCGTTTTGGCCAGCACCGATGCTGCTGCAATTGAAAAGACCTTTGAATCGCCCTTCACAATGGTTTCATAAGGAATGGGAAGGTCAGTTCTGAACCGGTTTCCATCCACAAGCAGCAGTTCAGGTATTTTGGGTAAAGACATGACGGCGTTATTCATGGCAAGCATGGTAGCCTGAAGAATGTTGATTCGGTCAATCGTGTCGTGGTCAACTGCTGCGATCGCCCAGAATGCAGCGGCTTTTTTGATGGCAGGTGCGAGCCTGTTCCTCTCTCCTGCTGAAAGCTGCTTGGAATCATTCAAAAGTTCAAGAATAGTATCGTCAGGCCTGAACCAGCGCGGAAAAACAACTGCTGCGGCAACCACAGGCCCAGCAAGAGGGCCGCGGCCCGCCTCGTCAATGCCGCAGATTCGCCTTGATTGTCTCCAAAGAGGCCATTCGTAGTCGGTTATCATGAGTGCATCACAAAAGTATTGTGAATAATTCTGAGTTGAAACTTAAAAATATCAGAGCGAAATGAGTTGGTATTTTTTGCTGTGAAATTATTCTTCCCGTGTGCAGTTCAAAGAAATATACCGCATTTATGGTATGAAATATGCCGTTAAAAAGGGATTTACAATGCACAGTATTTTGTTGATTTTGCAGTCAGTTATACATGATGTCGTGTTTTTCTGTCATCCTAAGCGCTCTTGTCACTTATGGCACACTCAACTTCAGCGTGGTTCTCGACCACCATCCAGTGGGCTCCTTTCCTGAAAAAGTCGATCCATCCAAACTCTCCACAATTGGAGAAGCTGGACGCTGCACTTGCTGGCACAGATTCTCATAAAAGCAGTTCTCGTGTTTTGTTGCCTGAAGAGGAGATCATCATCCAGATGGCAAAAGAGTATCCTGCACTGTTCATCACATAAGTAATAACGCCCTGTTCAAAAAATGAACAAGCGGGCTGACCGTCCTGAAAACGTTAGCCACCTCTGTCACAAATCCCGGTTCAGTGACCTCATGATCCGCAAAAAATCGCTGGGTGTAGTACCCTTTGAACTTGAGATACTCCACTGCAGGATTGGCACTCTCATACCCTTTCGGCGGCCTGACCAATTTTCCTGAAGGCAGCACCCCTTCCGGAAAATGTGCCGAGAAGACCTTGTCTGCCAGTATTGCCTGCCACTCCCCGAAATGGGCATCAATTTCTCGCCTTGTTTGCTCAAGAACGGCGGCTTCAGGCATATAAATTCCCCCTCCGGCAAACGATCCGCCTGGTTCCAGATGGAGATAATAGCCTCCCCAGGGACTCTTTCTGCCACCCTTGTTCATAAAAGCAAAGAAATTTGTCTTGTAGGGCGACTTCTCCCTGGAAAACCGGATATCGCGGTTGATGCGCATGATGCAGCTTTTCGGATCAAGAGGTGATGTGGCAATATCTTTGTCGAAAGCTGATATTCCCGCAAGAAGCTGAATCACGGTCTCAAGCATATCGCTGTATGCCTGCTGGTACTCTGCTTTATGCTCCCCGAACCAGAGTCGATCATTATTGGCTTTCAGGTCACGCAGAAAGACGAGAGTAGCGTCGGTAATCATGGGGGTTATGGTATGCGTTATAGCAAAAATATTATTCAGAGAAGTTACGCAGTGTTTATGGTTCTTGAAAGAGGACGGCATAATAATATCGGCTTTTTTGCAGGGATAAAGCTGGCGGCAGAGTCGGCGACAGCCATAGAACGGGGGTATGTTCTTCGGGTTATGCGTTTATGCCCTTGCCACTTATTTTAGAAAAGGCTATTATCCTATAATAAACATCATTCTTATTTTAGTTTAACACTGAACGCATGAAACGCGAACTCCAGGGGCATTATGTTACTGTATCAACCGTTGGCGAGCGGGTGTTGGCCTTTGTTCCGCTTCCATTGCCTCCGGATCCGCCAATCAACTGGACACCGGAGCTGCGCAACAAATTCGATCAAGCGCTGCTGGCGCTTGGCCGGTTGGACTCTGTTTCGACGCTTCTGCCCGATACATCTCTTTTTCTTTACCTGTATGTTCGCAAGGAGGCTCTTCTCTCCTCGATGATTGAGGGGACACAGTCGTCGCTGGCTGACCTGCTGCTGTTTGAACTCGACCAGGAGCCGGGAGTGCCCCTGCATGATGTTCAGGAGGTCAGTCACTATGTTGCGCTTTGCCATGGATTGAAGCGTCTGAAAGAGGGGTTTCCGCTCTCTCTGCGGTTGATAAAGGAGGTCCATGCTGTTCTTCTGGCAAAGGGACGGGGAAGTCACCAGACGCCGGGTGAATTTCGCAAAAGTCAGAACTGGATTGGCGGAACAAGGCCGGGTAATGCGGTTTACGTGCCGCCACCGCCTGACAAGGTTATGGAGTGTATGGGCAAACTTGAGCTGTTTCTGCACGATCAGCCCGAGCCAACTCCAATTCTGCTCAAGGCCGCGTTGGCGCACGTGCAGTTTGAGACCATCCATCCATTCCTTGATGGGAACGGCCGCCTTGGTCGTCTGCTGATGACGCTGCTGCTTTGCTCAGAGGGTGTGCTGCAGGAGCCGATGCTCTATTTGAGCCTCTATTTCAAGCGACATCGGCACTCTTATTATGCATTGCTGAACAATGTGCGCTTGCATGGCGACTGGGAGGCATGGTTCAACTTCTTTGCAGATGCCGTTATTCTCACCGCAACCCAGGCGGTAGAGACGGCGCAGCAACTGCTTGAGCTCACCGGCAAGGATCGTCTTAAAATCATGGAGCTTGGCCGACCTGCGGCCTCCATCTTGCAGGTGCATCGGGCGTTGACTGAGCATCCGATTGCTACGTCAGGTTTGCTCGTGGAGAAGACGGGCATAAGCCATGCAACGGTCAACAAGTCGCTTGAGCATCTTGGACGGCTGGGAATAGTAAGGGAGCTGACCAACATGAAACGAAACCGTTTGTTCAGTTATGGCAGGTATCTTGATATTCTGAATCAGGGCATGGAGCTGCCGGATGCTGCCATGGCGGCGACTTTTACGGTGTAATCGTTGCTGCGGATTGCTGATTACGACGTGTTTATGTGATGCGTTTCTGTCGATGGATGCGGGCGACAACTCAATAATGTTTCTGTCGGTGATGAGCGTCATGGGCTAAAGTTTCTTTGGAATCTTGCCGCTGGCGATCAGGGACGGCAGTTCATTGAAACGTTGTCGCAAATGACAGGAGCCGATGTTGCGGCCTCGGATGATGCTACGGGCAGCACGGCTGCGGGTGGCGATTGGGTGCTGGAGGTGCAGAGTGGCACGGTGAAGCAAACGGCAACGGTAGATGCGCTTGAACTATGGCTATCTCCTGGCAAACAGCATCCCGACTGTGTCTGGCCCCCTTGCGACAACAGTCACGGAAGGAGATTCGTTTGTCAGCCTGAACCTGCTGGCAAATGCCCATGATGCTGACCTCACCGACACGCTTCGTGTTGGAACTGTCAGCTATACCGTTAATGGTGTGGCATCTGCGTTGCCTGTGGGAATCACGATGAACGGCAGTACCCTCACCATTGTTCCCGTCAATACTGCCTATAACCTAAACTGCGCGATTTAACATAAAAAAAGCCTCAATATTCTTAGTTAAAACGTTATATTATAATGGGTAACGAGCAATTACCATTTGTAACGTAACACAAACCAAGAAATCAGGAGGCTTTATGTCAGAAGATACAAA
>CAJAAV010000119.1 GCA_903937835.1 uncultured Chlorobiaceae bacterium
AACCCTCGATCAATTTAAAACGCTCGATATCAGAGCATTAGCCGAACGTGAGGATTGTGTGCTCTATGATATTAAGGGCGCATTACCAGCAGGTGATGCAGATGGGCGGCTATAGTTGGCATATCGAATACTTCCCGGTCATTGAAAACATTTTCACAGTATGGAAAAGAGTATTTCATCTCATCGCCATCATCGTCGGCATCGTTCCCGGAAAAAGCATCACAAGGTGGTCTCTGAAGAGATCACGACGGAAACCTTGTTCAAGTTTGTCCGCAAGCATAAAACGTTCACCATGATTATTGGTGTGGCGATTCCGTTTTTTCTTTCGATGTATGTTTTTACGCATATGATAGGGCCGGTGGCGGAATAAAAGTGATGCATAAAGTATACATAGCAGGTCATCGGGGTATGGCAGGGTCATTAATCCTCTAAAATTGCGGGCATCAAACGGTGTAAAAGCTACAACCGCCAAGACGGCGCCGATTACCGCAGCGTCATGCCTCCTCTACGGCATCGGCGACAACTACCATCCGCAAAACAGCCACGTTATTCCCGCGCTGATCCGTCCTCTTCATAAAGCAAAAATCAATGAGGCATCTGTGGTTTCTATCTGGGGGACAGGTGCTCTGTGCATGTTTTCTGGGAGCGCCGAGTATCTGGGAGCGCCGAGTATCTGGGAGCGCCGGGCTCCAGCTCGGCAAAAGGGTGGGGGGGGGGAATGCCGAGCTGGAGCTCAGCGCTCCCAGCTCAAAAAAAGTATGTTTTCCTGTAAAAAAGTTTTATATTTGATAGTGTAGTAAAAAAGTGTTAAGACGCATTGCTGATGTTTTGGAGTGTTGATGCCCGCGATGGGCTTATATGTTAAATGGAGGATGACGATGAAAATGCTGCCAGTAGGGATACAGACGTTCAGCGAGATCATACAAGAGGATTACCTGTATATCGACAAAACAGGGATGGCCTATAGCCTGATTGACAACTTTAAATATGTCTTTCTGTCGCGGCCCCGTCGATTCGGGAAGAGCCTGTTTCTCGACACGCTCAAAAATATTTTTGAGGGAAATCGGGAGCTGTTCGGTGGGCTGCTGATTGAGGAGCAATGGAACTGGGAGGTAACGTATCCGGTCATCCTGATAAGTTTCAGTGGCGGGATTGACAGTCGGGAAACTCTTCGCAAAAATCTTTTCGCCATCGTGCGGGGTGAACAGGCTTTGGCTGAGGAGTAGCATCATGCCTATACTTTCAATGTTCTACGGTATTGTAGCCTATATGTATTTCTACGATACACAGCAACACCGTATGCCACATTTTCATGTGGAATATGCCGAATATACTGCGGTGATAGCAATTCAAAGCAGCAAAGTGCTTCAAGGTAATTTACCCCCGAACAAGATGAAATTGGTACAGGCGTGGTTAGAAATTCACCGTGATGATATTATGGCCGATTGGACTTTGGCGGTGCGAGGATTGCCTGTCCAAAGAATTAAGCCTTTAGAGTAAATATGAATAAAATTGTAAACGTTACTGCGTTGCCTGATGGTTATTTAGATGTTGCATTTGCTGATGGTCGTCAAGGAATATTTGATGTAAAACCATTTATGATATCTGACTATTTTGCCGTCTTAAAAAATCAACACTATTTTAATCAGGTCAGCTTATTTTTTTCGGGCGTTGGTTGGCCTGATGGACAGGATTTAAGCCCTGATACTATTTCTGCATATTTGTTCGTTAAAGAAGTCGTCGCCAATTGAGATGAGGATGAGAGTGTTGATCACCGGAGCCGACGGATTTATCGGCAATAACTTGCAGTTGCACTTGGCTGAGCGAAAAGATGTGCAGGTGGTGTGCTTTACTCGTCACCATGACTTGGCCCAGTAGCTGGCACTACTGCAGGGCGTGGACTTTGTGTTTCATCTGGCAGGGGTTAACCGTCCGCAAGACCCGGCGTAGTTTTTGTCGGGTAATGTGGATTTGACGAAGGTGCTGTGCCAGGCAGTGGGCGCGGTGGCGGATGAGACTGGCAAAAAGATACCTGTCGTTTACACTTCATCCACCCAGGCTGATCGCGACAACGCTTATGGTTCGAGCAAACGATATGCTGAAAATGCCTTGTTTGCGTTGCAGCGTGAGCATGGCGTGCCTGTGCATGTTTTTCGGTTGCCCAATGTGTTTGGCAAGTGGTGCAAGCCCAACTACAACTCGGTGGTCGCCACGTTTTGCCACAACATTACACGGGGGTTTCCCATACAGGTGAATGATCCGGCTGCACCGGTTACGCTGGTGTATGTGGATGATGTGGTTGCACGTTTTTTGCAGTTGATGGATGGCGCAGATGCGATGGCGAATGCGGATGGTTTTGCTACTGTTGACCCGCGTGGTGTGTTTGTAGAGATGCTTAAAACGCCAGATTGCGGTCAGTTTTCGTACTTTACTGCAGTGCCAGGCATTACCCGTGGTGGTCACTATCACCATAGCAAGACAGAGAAGTTTTTGGTCATTCGTGGCCAGGCACGCTTCAGGTTCAGGCATATTCAAACCGGTGAGACGCATCAGCTTTTGACCAGCGGAGACAAGGCCGAGGTGGTAGAAACCGTGCCCGGTTGGGCGCACGACATTACCAATATTGGCACGGATGAGATGGTGGTGATGCTCTGGGGCAACGAGATTTTTGACAGTCAACAGCCGGATGCGCTTTTGATTCTTGGTGACACCAACTCCTGCCTTGCGGTTTACCCGGCCAAACGGCGGAAGATTCCGGTGTTCCACATGGAGGCGGGAAACCGCTGTTTTGATATTGGTGTGCAGACGTTGGCAAATCTCTCCTACTTTGATCATTGGATGCAGAGGGATAAACAACGGGTTGAGGTATTGCAGAACTGGCTTGCTGATGAACCGGATACAGGGTGCAGTATTGTTGTTGCTGAAGGGTCTTTTGCTGGACGAAAAATATTCGTCTACGCAGGGAATATGGGTGTGGCACAAGGTATGGATGTTCTTCTTGACCTGGCCGAGCAATTGCAGGGCAGAAAAGATATCGGTTTTTTGTTCGTCGGGCGAGGTCATGATGCCGAGCGCCTGCAAAGCAAGGCTAAAACGACAGGGCTCAATAATGTGGCATTTTATGACGAGATTGATCCGACGGAAATTCCTGGGCTTTATGCTCAATGCCACATAGGACTGGTCGCTATAGACCCCAGGCACAAGACACACAACATACCCGGTAAGTTCCTTTCATACATGCAATGTGGTTTGCCTGTTCTTGCAACAATAAATCCCGGTAATGATCTGGAAACTCTTATTACTACTGAAAGAGTAGGGCGAGTTTGTAGTGATTCATCGATTGTGAACCTGCAGAGGCAAGCCGAGGAGTTGATTGACGCTATTACTGTCGATCCTGAAATAAGTTTTCGGTGCAAGTCGCTCTCAGCAAGACTTTTTTCTCCCGAAGTTGCCGTCAAGCAGATTATTTCTGCTCTACGCACGACGTAAAGGGTGTCGGTGATTTTTGTGTAGCTGCTCAATTGCGGCTATTTTTTTGCTACCAACATATCGCCTCGCCGGGGCTTGAACACAAAGCGCGTTTTCTTCAATGCTGTAGGCATGGCATATTGACAGAAACCAGCAAAACCACCCCTCTTTTTTTCTTGGAAGCGCGGAGGATATATGCAGCTCCCTCCAGAGGTTCTATGTTACAGAAAAGAAGGGGTTTCCTGAATTGTTATACAGTTAATAAACTTTACAGTATGGAAAAGAGTACTTCATCTCATCGCCATCATCGTCGGCATCGTTCCCGGAAAAAGCATCACAAGGTGGTCTCTGAAGAGATCACGACGGAGACCTTGTTCAAGTTTGTCCGAAAGCATAAAACGCTCGCCATGATTATTGGTGTGGCAATTACGGTGTTTCTTTCGATGTATGTTTTTACGCATATGATTGCGCCGTCGGAATAAGAGGGATGCATAAAGTATACATAGCGGGCCATCGGGGTATGGCAGGGTCAGCGATTCTCCGGCATCTTCAGGCGGCAGGGTTGGGTATGCAGGATGTTCTTGTCCGAACGCATCGTGAGCTTGATTTGACC
>CAJAAV010000120.1 GCA_903937835.1 uncultured Chlorobiaceae bacterium
GCATGATTTTTCTGGGAAAAACACTACTTCTCCAGAAAAAACACTGCTTTTTTTGAAATAGTGCTCAGGTGGCGATGTTTTTCAGTTAATGTGTGCGCTTTATCCGACTTTCAGGTTAAAATCAAAGGAGCACCAACCATGTCCGTGACCGTCGAAATTAATAACAACAAGCTCTGTATCGAAATCGACCTTGAGAAACCCACGCCTTCTGCATCAGGAAAAACTCTCGTCGTCGCAAGCACGCATGGGAACACTGTCACTACCGCAGAGGTTAATGGTAAACCTATAACTATAGGGCTGAACGCTTATATTAAGCCCTGATAATAACATTTGGTAAAGTCTGTGATAGAAAACCGCAGTGAATGAAGCCCAGCTCTTTAATGTTTATCCTGCTACGGTATAAACACTCTTGAAATTTTCCACAACGGCTTAGCGTGCGACTTATTCCTGTTCGTGAGCAGACCCCAGTCTTGGGGAGGAAGATTGTTGAGTAGTTGTTTTGGCATTGCAGTCATGGGTGGTTATCTTTGTGTATATAAAAAAAGCACAAATTAATAGGACACTTGACTGGAGCATGGAACAGGAAATAAGGTTTAAATACAAGTTTCAAGAGAATTACAATCCGGTTTACACGAACGGAGTGTATGGCGGCTTTAATGTGTCTGGAGATTTGGTTGCAAATTTTTTCTTTGAACGATTACCGATTCCAAAGGAAGAGATTGTTGGTATGTACTCTGGCCAGCCAATTGAAGCGAATGTCCCAAGCATCCCTGTAACTATAATTAGGTATATACAAACAGGCATTGTCATAAATCTTGATACAGCGAAAGTCATTCGTGATTGGCTTGATACCCAAATAAAAAATGCCGAAGCACAAATAGTCTAATGATAAATAGTCAAATACCATGGGGTGCTGCACCCAAAAACTTGCAACGCAAGTATGCTGGGGATACTCCAGATTCGGTTGGCGTTAAGACTTTTTTACCTCTTATGATGGCATGCACAGTATTCGCCTCTGGCGTAACATTTGTTCAAAGCGGAAAAGCAGAATTATACCAAAAGGGATATACCGCATCAGTAAACGACCAAGAACTCACAAGGCGGCAAAGAAGTGTTATAAAAATTAGAGATTTCGCAAAGCTTTCTATTGGTTGGGACGGCTATAAAGCCTTGCCAATTCCAAACGAAGTAATTAGCAGGACGCTTTATATTATTGAAAAGCTTAAAATACAACCACAATACATCTTCCCTTCTGGAAGAGAAACAATTCAGCTTGAATATGACATTGCGGATAAATCTTTAGAAATAGAGATTGGTGCGGATAAAATTGAATTTTTGTCATTTGATGGCAATATCGCTAACGAATGGGAAAGTAATGATTTGTCTGATGTATTGTTATCGGTAACAGAGTTTCACACAAAGAAAATCGCTTCATGAATCCTGAGCGTATTGAGGCGAATGAGGTCTTATTTAGAGCTGTTCAGATTCACCCAAATCTTTGGAAAGGTAATAGGCCATCTTCAGTACTCTTCAGAAATGACCGAGGAGTATCTGTGGATAGAGGTGGAGAAAGGGCTGAGAATGAGGTTTGTGAGTTCTTGCAATCACATCTTTCGGGGTATGAGCTGAAAGCGATAATATCGGTAACTGCTAAAAAATGCGAAGATATCGGTGTGCTGCCACTGCCAAAATACATAGATGAAAACCCATATCATGCCGAAATACATGAGTCGGAAACAGAAGTTTTAATAAGCAAGGCTAAAGCTCGATTGCTTGCTGTGAACTGCCAGATAGTTAAAGAATTTTCGGGTTGATTTTCCAAAATCTATTACTCGGTGGCACTTCAGAATTCGGAAAAATCTGTACGCTAACAATAAAATGACCTTTTTTACTTTATTGTGATTTGCATTTATACCTCACGCCGCTGCATACACACTCCGCCCTGAACCATAATAGGCATCATAAACATGCTGGAACACCGCTGTTGATTTCTGCTTGAAGAGTTCCGGCGTGTATGCCCTTGGCAGGTGGTCATCCAGCAGCTTGTCAATGGCCACCCTGACCGCTGCACGTGCCTGTTGCCGTTTCCGCCAGTCAAGCACCAGTTTGTTGCTTTTGAGCGTCGCCAGCAACTCCTTTGCGGTAGCTTTCACCTTCTCCCGATCAGAAGCACTCATCTCAATCGGTGGTTTCATCAACAGGTCAAAGAGTGCCAGCTCCTCTTCGGTTAACTGTTCACTCACTCCCCGTTTCTCCTCCTCATTCAGACTTCGGGCAAAATTGAGCAGTTGGCGGAAAAACTCTTCAGGGTTGAGGCTTCCGGCATTGTAGGCGGCAATCATTTGCTGGAACCGTTCGAGATAATCCATACGAGTGCGATTGAGTCGTACCATTGCCATCAGCTTTTGCCCTACACTTCCCTTGAGTTTTTCGTTAAGCGTCCGCTTACGGCTGGTTTTGAACTTTTCTGCCAGTTTTTCAAAATCAATGGAGCTGAGGTCAATCAAGTGGTCATCGTTACCAGGATCGCTCACCTCTCTGATAAAATAGCCTTCCGTCGCAATCGACTGATCAAGCAGTGCTTCCACCTGCTCCATTACCTGTGAAATATCGGCTGAGGGAACCAGTGCCCGGATTTTATCAGCAATGACCTTGATGGGCGATACTTCAGCAGCAAACTCATGCGCGAGCTGGTCGGGCAAGACTGCCTTGAAAAGCCGCTGGACGGTGTTGGCCAGGTCAAGATAACGTCGTTTGACCTCTTCGGAGATAATCAGCGCCTCGACGGCATTGTCGAGCAGTTCGACACGCGAAAACCCTTCAGCATTCTGGATAGAGGCAAGATTCACGCCCTGTTGTGTGCACAAGCTCCGGGTCTCTTCCAAAGCTTGCTGCAATGCAACCACCAATGCGGATTTGTCTTCAACCGGCTTCTTGCCGCCCTTGCCCACACCGTAAATGGCCAGCGCTCTCTCCAGATTACGGAACACACCGGCATAGTCCACAATCAGCCCACTCACCTTGTCAAGAAAAACCCTGTTGGCACGGGCAATAGTCTGCATCAGGGTGTGGTTGCGCATCGGCTTGTCGAGGTAAAGGGTCGAACAGCTCGGAACATCAAAGCCGGTCATCCACATGGCACAGACAAAAACCAGACGGAACGGGTCAACCGGATCCTTGAATTTCTTTTCAAGATCCTCCTCCACCATTCGTTTACGGTGCGGTCGAATGTCGAGCCCCTTCTCGTTCATGTCGGCAATCTCATTCTGCCCCTGAGAGACCACCACTGCCATATCAGTCTCTTTCATCCGTGCAATGCGATCTTTGATGTCTCGTCTCTCTGCATCGGTACCCCGCATCAGTTCAGCCTGCAATGAAGCAATCTTCGCCGCCCAATGCTTCTTGACCTTGTCATACATCTTGATGGCTGTCGCCTTGTCGATGCAGATCATCATCCCCTTGCCCTGAAAGCCGCGCCCGGTGAAATGTTCCACAAGATCTTTTGCTACTCTCTCCAGCCGGTCGTCACGGGTAATCAGATGGTACTCGCGGGCAAACTCCCGCTCAAGCTTCTTCTCCTGCGCTTCGTCGAGTTCTGCGGCTTCGAGCAGGCGCTCCATATCGTCGTTAAGGTTCTCATTGACCAGTTGCAGTTCAGGGATACGATTCTCATAATAGAGAGGAACGGTTGCGCCATCGGCCACCGACTGCTGAAAGTCATAAACGCTGATGTACTCGCCAAAAACCTGCCGGGTCTTCTCCTCCCCGATAATCAGTGGCGTTCCGGTAAAAGCCAGGAAAGAGGCATTCGGGAGAGCGGCGCGCATATTCATGGCCAGCGTGTCGTACTGGCTGCGGTGTGCTTCGTCGGTGATGACAATGATGTCACGACGGTCGGAGAGCATGGGGTGAGCCTCTCCATTTTCGGTGCGGAACTTGTGAATCAACGTGAACACATAGCGGTGATCCTCCGTCAACAACTGCCGCAAATGCTTGCTGCTCTCCGCTTGAGCACCATTTTCAGTGACCACACCGGCTGAGGCAAAATGCTTGTAAATCTGGCCATCCAGCTCCTGCCGGTCAGTAACAACAACAAACGTCCAGTTCCCCGGCACCTTGCGCAGCACCTTCTGGGCAAAGAACATCATCGAGATACTTTTGCCACTCCCTTGCGTGTGCCAGAAAACACCCAGTTTTCCCTCCCGCTGGCGAATATCGGCAAGAGCTTCCAGCGCGTTATTGACACCGAGGTACTGGTGATTCTTTGCCGTCAGCTTGATCAATCCGCCGCTGACCTCCTGAAAGAGGGTGAAGTTTTCAACCAGGTCAAGAAAGCGTGCCGGGTCACAGACTCCGAGCAACATCGTCTCCAGCGATACCTGCCCAGCCTCACTTTCGCTGCCAATCTTTTTCCAGTCTGCAAAGTGTTCCCACCCGGCAGACAAGGTTCCAAGGCGGCTCTGGCTGCCATTGGAGAGGATGATGAGCGCGTTGGCCCAGAAAAGCTGCGGCACAGTGTCCTTGTAGTCGCGCAAATTATCCTTCCAAGCCGCTTCAAGCCGTCGATGGGTGGCTTTCAGTTCGACGAAGAGCAAGGGCAGGCCGTTCACAAATCCAACCAGATCAGCGCGGCGCGTGTGCATTTCACCCGTTACCCAGAACTGCGAACAGAGCAGAAAATCATTATTGGAGCTGTTCGCCCAATCAACCACCCGAACCACTTCCACCGTTTCGCCATCTCCATCGGGGTCGACTACCGAAACCCGTGCACCATTTTTGAGCAGAAGGTAGATTTCACGATTGGCTGCAACTGCACTCATGCGTGACCGGTCGCGGGTCAGCTCCTCGATGGCCTGGTGGATCGATTCGATCGCCACATCGGGGTTGAGGCGTAACAGGGCAAGGCGCAAGCGGGTTTTAAGTACCACTTCCGCTTTGGTCTCCCGGCCAAGCGGGCTGACACCGTGGTCGAACTCACGGTAGGCGTTGAAGCTCTCCCAGCCGAGCGTCGAGAGCAAGGCAATGGCTGGCTGCTCGACGAGAGCATCTTCACTGTACCCGCCGGATGGTGGTGTCATGATTGGGACTCCTTTGCTGGCAAATATCGTTTCTGTGGGTCGAAAGCACTCTTGCCAATGGCTTCACGGAACCCTGCAAACAACCCGGACGTTACCCGGACGCCGAGTGTGTCAGGGTTGATGTCCGGCTCAGGTTTGAACTCAAGGGTTTTGCCTTCTGGTTGGCTGAGTAACTCTTCAAACTTCATGCAACAGCCTCCTCTGGAATGGCAATATCAAGTTCGGAGACATCAACCTCGCCGGAGATAAGCTTGGGCAGCAGCATGTCGCGTGTGCGGCGAAGGGTGGTGTTTTTAATACGAAGGAGTGCGGCTTGCTGCTCGAAATCATCGGCAAAACAACAAAACCGCCGAAGTATATCTTCTGGAGGTATAACTGTTTCAAGGGAATGTGCCTGATTGCGATTCAAACCGGGCACTGCTGCATCGTTATTGAGAAAATTCTTCGTCTGTAAGTCATAGAACAAAAAACGCAAAGGCATTTCTGACGAAACAAAATAGGCGGTATCAATGGGGTAAAAACTTTTTTCAGACCAGTACACACTCCCGACGTTACCTTTCCGCCCAATAACTATGCCGGGGCCATTAACAAGATGGACATTGTGATAACCGACAATTCCGCTTGACCCGTAAACGGGAACGTTGCCTTCACGCCTATTTTCCTGTTTCAAAGCCTTACCATATTTCAACCCTAAGATTTCCCCAAGCTTTTTCACCTCCCAGTCCTCGGGTATCCTCCCCAAAGGTGAATCGACAAAGCGGGCCTGCTCATGGCCGGGAAAGCGGAACTTGACGAACCACTCGCGGTAGAGGTTCTGTGCCATCTCCTCCAGAATCTTGATTCGCCGCAGGTTGTTTTCTATCAGGTCGTCGTAGGCTGAGAGGATAGCTGCGATTTTTCGCTGGGTTGGGAGTGGGGGAATAGCAACATCAAGAGCGTCCAGATGATTACGATTTAATGTAGGGACACCAGCTCCTGAATTGTATCGCTCCAAACTGAGAGTTTTCAGAAAATAGTAAGCAAATTTTGGGTCATTCCCTTTGAAATCCTTAACCCAAAGCGTCGTGTTCAAAGGCCAAAATGGTACATCAAGATACTGCACGAAACCAAGGGAGCCGCTTCGCCCAGTAATAACTCCTGGTGGTTTTACTTTATATTTTGCATGGTATCCTTGAACAGAAGTTGATGCCACAATAGGAAACTCTCCTTCTTTTCGATCTTGTTTTGGAAGATCAAACCCTCTCTGGAGGGTCACGAAATTCTGGAATGTAGTATTGTTGAAGGTGCTCATCGTCACGCCACCTCCTTCAGCAAATTGCCAACACTTCGAGCAGGCCCTTGCGCACTCCAACGTTCAATACGACACATTTCAGCATAAAAATCACGCTGCAAAGATTTTTCAAGAGGGATGATTTCGCAGAAATGTGACCAACTCAATTGTTGCGACAGCGTCGCAACAATTCGCTTGGCGATTCGCCAGTAAAGCATAGTCATTGCAGCATTAACCTCCCCGGCCAAGCTCCTGCGGCTCTCTTCAATCATCCCGCGAAGCTCTTCCAAAAGTGGAGGTGATACACGCATCTTTCCGTCGGTCTCTCTTTGCTTGTTTGCCATCACTCCACCTCCAGCAGCTTCACAACGTTCTCCGCTATCCGCTCTTCCAGCTCCCGCGCCTCAATGTTGAGGGTTTCGAGTTCCTCGTTCAGCTCTTCCAGTCGCTCCCTGAAATCGAAGTCATCTTCAACTCTGGCGGTAACACCCACATAACGTCCTGGGTTGAGACTCCACCCCTGTGCTTCGATATCGTCTTTTGTTGCCACTTTGCAGAGACCGGCTATGTCGGTATAGTGGCCATCAGGGAAGTGCTCCCCAACCAATCCGGCACTATCATGCAGATTCTCAACAGCTTCACCACGGTAAAGGCGGACAATATTGGCCAGAAACTCAATCTGTGCCGGAGTCCAGTCGCGGTGAGCGCGGTCAATCTGGCGGTAGAGGTGGCGTGCATCAATGAAGAGTACCGTATTGGCTCGGAGCCCCTTGCGTTTGCCCTTGTCGAAAAACCAGAGGGTGCAGGGGAGCGTCACCGTATAGAAGAAGTTGGAACCGACGGCAACCATCACATCCACAACACTTGCCTCAATGAGGTCACGGCGGATATCCATTTCAGAGCCACGGGCATCGGATGCCGAATTGGCCATCACAAACCCGGCCCGGCCAGTTTCGTTGAGGGAACTGTAAAAGAGCTGAATCCAGAGGTAGTTGCCATTATCGGTACGTGGCAGGCCAAAAGGAAACCGCTTGTCATCCTTGAGCCGTTCCTTGTCGATTCGGTCAACGTTGAAGGGCGGATTGGCCATGACGAAGTCAAACTTGCCGATAGAGCTATGCAGATCCTCGTAGTAAGCGTTGCCCTGACGAATATCTCCACCAAGACCATGCACCGCAAGGTTCATCTTGCCAAGACGCACGGTCTCTGAAACCTTCTCCTGCCCATAGACACTCAGCTCAGCATCCGGGTTCATCTTGTGTTCGCCAACAAAGCGGGCACTCTGCACAAACATGCCGCAAGAGCCGCAGGCCGGATCAAAAATACGCCCATGAAACGGCTCAATGATACTGACAATGAGCTGAACAATGGCGGTTGGAGTAAAGAACTCTCCGCCCTTTTGCCCCTCGCTCATGGCAAAGTGGCCAAGGAAGTATTCATAAATCTTGCCAAAAGCATCTCCCTCAATGTCCATTGGCACCGAGTTCATGGTCTTGAGCAGCTCCTTGAGCAGGGAGTTCTCGAAACGGTTGTAGTTCTTGGGCAAAATATCCTTGAGATCGGGGTTCTCCGCTTCGATGGAGCGCATGGCTTCGTTGATTGCCGCACCAATATTGACACCTTCAGGGAGTTGTATCAGTGTCGAAAAACGAGCCTCCTCCGGTAGAAACAGCACACCTTGAGCCTGATAGTCCGCCGCGCCGATGCTGCGTCGCCCGCCACCCGACCCCTCAAGCTCTTTGGCTGCCACATGAAACTTGTGGTCGGCAAATCGCAAAAATACAAGCCCAAGAACCGGAACAGAGTATTCCGAAGATTTCAGCTTTGAGTTTGCCCGAAGTTCGTCTGCCGCCGCCCAAAGCCTTGACTCTATGTTGTTTCCGTTGTGATTCATGGATTAGTTGGCTTTCACGTTATGGTCTCTATCTGCGCCTACTGGTGAATAAAAAAATCTTATTGTGTTTTACGACCGCGAAAAACACAATAAGATTTTGCTTGTTTAGTATTTATCAATACAAACATCAAGATACTTGCGGAAAACAAAACACCGGTTTTGTTGCCATCCGGTTTCTACCTGCAAGATACCAAGCCAATCCGAAGCTTGATTCAAGTTTGCACCAATCAGCCTATTGATGAAAGAAAACAAGCAATTTTAAGACACTGAATATACGGTTTTTCTGGAGCTGTTTTCGCCCCTCTATACCAACAAGCATTTCAATGGTCTGCTGTGGTTCTTCAACAGCATTGCTTATAATAAAGGATTCTACTCAAAAGAGTTACAACATCTTCTAAAATTGGTCGTAAATAATAAGTCAAGAATCGAGGGGGTATGGCATGAACATTTCAGCAATCAGTAATCCGCAGGTATTACATCTCTCATTTGGTCAATCTCCAAATGTTAACTCAGAACTTTAAGAGTTTTGAGCGGATCGAAACCGTTGCCGTATTCGTGAGGATATCCTTTGGGATTGCAGATCACTCTGGTCTCGCCGATTAAATACTCCATGGCGGTATGGCAGTGACCACAGATCCAGTAGTCTATTTTATGGGAGAGCACCTCTTTTTCAAGGTCTGACACGTATGCTGCATTCAGGAGATCATTCCTGTAACAAGGTGCGATTCCTTGCATTGATGGGTGGTGATGGGTGACCACAATCACGCTATATCCGAGTTTCGTATAGTGATCGACATCTTCAAAAAGCCTTTTTTTCTGTTTGTGATGAAGAGCGAGAAGGTACTCTGGCCGTAACCGGTGATAATCGGCTCCGACTTTTATCAGGCGATAGTCGTAGAGGCCCTGACTGACATCAAACATGGCGATGGGGTTGCCGCCAAAAAAGTCTGTCCAGAGCGTTGTACCGATGATGGCGATTTTTAGCTCCTCAAAAATGAGCGGAGCGGTATGTACGTTTTGAAATCCATGCTCGGCGATGGCGTTCGGCCAGGAGTGCTTCTCGATGTTGCCGTGATACCATTCATGATTGCCCTCAATGACGAAAACAGCTCTGAACTGCTTTGAGCACTGCGAAAGAAAGCCGAACCATGTCTGTTTTCTGCTCAGCAGTCCGATATCTCCAGCAAGGATGAGCACGGATTCATTGTCTTCGGCAAGTTCCGGAACATGCCAGTCCTCGCTGCTCTCTTCTCGACAGAACTCGTTATGGATGTCGGACATGACTCTGAAAAGCATCAGTGCTTAAAGTTGAGGTTCATGATACTGTGACGGGAGACCTTGGCTCCACTTGTAATGATACGGTTTCGGAATAACAATACCCTCTGCACTTCGCGCTCTCCGGCTTTGGTGCTTTGCCATCCGGGGAAACGAACCAGACGGACAATTTCGTCGATGTCTGTCACGATTCGCTCAACGACAATTGGCCCTCCACCAAAAGCAACGAGCGGCCTTTCCAGTTAACCAACTCTACATTGGGTGCCATTCGCGGTTCAATCGAATCAGCGATCAGATTGCACAACCTCTCTTCTTCACGGGTGTTCACCCCGCGCTATGCTCTATGAACTGCTGTCTGAGCAGCTCTTTTTTTTATTGCGTCAGGTCGTTTGACGAAGGTGCAACGTGTTCGGAGCAAGATGGGGCACGGCTTTTTTTGAGCGCCATACTACCCGTTTCAGTCCAGCGATATTTCTGGAGAGGGTTGTCCGGTTTTTCGGGAATGGTCATCTCTACAATGTTGCCATCCCGAGAAGGTTGCCGGAAAACATCGCGGACATGTTTGCGGTTTGTGCGGCAGATGGCCTGTTGGTCGCCGGAATTGCTTGGCATTGACCGGGTGAAATAAAAAAGGCAGTACCGTCCATACCGTACTGCCTTGCTTTCAGTTTTGAGGTGTTCAGTTACTCTCGGTGCTGCCCTCTTTGGGTTTTTCCTGGTCAACAGCCTTGATGGAGAGCGCAAACTTGGTCTTTCCGGTGCGGGGGTCCTTGCGGACATCCACCAACTTGACCTTGACTTTCTCGCCTATCTTCAGGTGATCGCTCACCTTTGTCACTCTTGTCGTGCTTGATATCTCCGAAATATGGACAAGTCCGTCAGTTTTGGGAAGGAATTCCACAAAAGCGCCAAGTTCATCGCGAATATCGCGCACCTTGCCAATATAGATCATGCCGACCTCAGGTTTGGCGGTAAGACTTTTTATGGTAGCCAGCGCAGCGTTGGTGCCCTCACTGGTCGAGCAGGCAATCGTAACGGTTCCGTCGTCATCAATATTGATTTCAGCGCCGGTCTCTTCGGTAATGCTGCGGATTGTCTCGCCACCCTTGCCGATAATCATGCCGATACAGTCAACAGGCACTTTGATGGTGGTCAGTTTTGGAGCAAAGTTTGCAAGTTCATTTCGGGTTGAGGAGATTGCCTTCTGCATTTCGCCGAGAATGTGAAGCCTGCCTCTGCGCGCCTGCTCAAGAGCGGTTTCAAGAATATGATAGTCAAGCCCGTCAATCTTGATGTCCATCTGGCATGCGGTAATGCCGTCTTTGGTGCCTGATACTTTGAAATCCATATCCCCAAGGTGATCCTCGTTACCAAGAATATCGGAGAGCACAGCATAAGAGTCTCCCTCCTTGATCAATCCCATGGCGATACCTGAGACAGGTTTTTTGATCGGCACACCACCATCCATAAGGGCGAGTGTTCCACCGCAAACCGAAGCCATCGATGAGGAGCCGTTTGACTCAAGAATATCCGAAACAATGCGGATGGTGTAAGGGAACTCCTCCTGTGTGGGAGCGACCATCTTGATGGAGCGTTCGGCAAGATTGCCGTGTCCAATCTCGCGGCGTCCGATGCTGCCAAGCCTTCCGCACTCTCCAACGCTGAACGGCGGGAAGTTGTAGTGGAGGAAAAATGTTTTGTCTGCACTGTTGGTAAGAGTATCAACCGATTGCGCATCTTTTTTGGTACCGAGAGTAATGGTGACAAGTGCCTGGGTTTCACCTCTGGTAAAAAGGGCGGAACCGTGGGCTCTCGGGATGATGCCAAGTTCAATACTGATCGGGCGCACCTGGTCGAGTGCTCTGCCGTCAAGCCGTTTTGAATCGTCAAGAATCATGTGGCGCATCACTCTTTTTTCGACGGCATGAATCTGTTCTTCTATGATATGCGGGTTCAGGCAAAGTGCTTTTGATGCGTCAGCCTGGATGTCTTCGCTTGTGATAGCAGCTTTGAAGTGTTCGAGGGTTGAATCGATGATTTCACGGTAGATGAGGGCTGTTTGATCTGCCCGTTCTTCCTTTGCCAGCGGGGTATAGGCGAGCTCTTTCAGTCGTGTTTCGCAGAGCCTGCGAATAACTTCAGTGAGTTCGGCTGGTATTGCTGTCGGTGCAAAGGGTCGCTGCGGTTTTGCAACTTCAGCAGCAATTTCGCTTTGAAGAGCACAGAGTTTGCGGATTGCTGTGTGACCAAACTGGATAGCTTCAACCATCTCGGCTTCGGAAATCTCCTTCATTTCACCTTCAAGCATACAAATAGTATCATTGGTGCCGCCAATACAGATGTCAATGTCACTCTCCAGCAATTCATTGATGTCAGGATTGATGATATAGAGACCATTTATTCTGCCTACCCTGACTTCAGACATCGGGTTGTGGAAAGGAATGTCGGAGACCATAATGGCGGCAGAGGCTGCCAGACCACCGAGCACGTCGGCATCATTGACCTGGTCGGAAGAGATAACTGTTATGATGATCTGGGTTTCATAGAGGTAGCCGTCAGGAAAAAGGGGTCGGAGTGCACGGTCGATCAGTCTGGCTGACAGAATCTCTTTTTCGGACGGACGGCTTTCGCGCTTGAAAAAGCCTCCGGGGAACTTGCCGGCAGCCGAATATTTTTCGCGGTATTCAACCTGAAGCGGGAAGAAGTCCTGATTGGGAGGAGGAGTTTTTTTGCTTGACACAACAGTCGCAATCACCATAGTGTCGCCAAGGCGGACAACTACAGCGCCGTCGGCCTGTTTTGCCATTTTGCCGGTCTCAATCGAGATTCTTTTGCCCTGGCCAAGATCAATTGCTTTGTTAACAATCATGGAAATCGTGTTGTAAATAGTGATAAAAATGTTGCCTGTTTTTCAAGCAAAAAATGTGTCTCGTAATATAATATAAAAAAGTCTCTTCCTGTACATTGTTCTCAGCCTGTCATCCTATGCGGAACTTTGCATTATCAATAAGCCGGACGCCCCCCGTATGGACAGCAAGAAGCAAACGGTACTCCTTGCCCGCTTCAGCAATTTCTGCCGGTTCAAACGTCGTTTCATCCACGAAGCTGACATAAGCCGGGCGAAAGCCAGGTATAAAGCTGATCATCTCAGTTATTTCTGCTGCAATGGCCTGAAGGATATATTCGTGGGCAGCAATGCGTTTTTCAGCATGGCAGATCCCCTGATAAATAATGCCCGCCGCACTCCGATCCTGGCTTGAGAGGTAGATATTTCTGGAACTTACCGCCAGCCCGTTTTCTTCCCTGACAATGGGTGCTGCCACAATGGCGACATCCATATTAAGATCGACGACAAGCTGTCGGATAACAGCGAGTTGCTGTGCATCCTTTTCGCCAAAAATTGCAGTATGTGGTTTCGTAATATTGAACAGCTTGGCAACAACCGTGGCCACTCCGTTAAAATGGCCAGGCCTCTGTTCTCCTTCAAACCGTTCAGCCAGAGCTCCGCACTCAAGAGTGGTCTGGTAGCGTTCGGGATAGATGCTTACTGCTTCAGGTGCAAAGAGGTAATCGACACCCGCTGATTTGGCAAGAGCAGCGTCCTGCTCGAAAGGTCTTGGGTAACGGTGAAGATCTTCAGTTGGTCCAAACTGCCGGGGGTTTACAAAAATAGTGAGAATGACTGTTCCAGCGCTTTCCCGGGCAAGCTTTACAAGACTGAGATGCCCTTCGTGCAGCGCGCCCATGGTCAAGACAACACCAATAAGCTGACGGTTAAGCCGCAGCTTTTCGGAAATAGCCTGCATCTGACCGGGGTCAGTGATGATCTGCATGGTTCTCTTCTGATTTGATTGTTTTTTTTCCTGATGGATGGACAATAATGACAAACTCGCCTCTTGTTTTACCGTCGGCAAGCTGTTGGCGTATCTCATCAATTGTTCCGGTTATATACTCCTCATATATTTTTGTCATCTCCCGCCCAATGAATATCTGCGCATCAGGCAGGAGAGTGCTGAGTTCATCAAGGAGTTTCATGATCCTGTATGGTGACTCGTACAAGACAAAAGAGGCCTGCAGTCCGGCAAGATATTCAAGACGACTTTTTCGCCCTTTCTTGTGCGGAAGAAAGCCCGCGAAAAAAAAATTGTTTACTGGAAGCGGGCAAACCGACAGTGCGGCTGTCAGCGCACTTGGTCCCGGAATTGGAATGACCTGCAGGTGCCGTTCATGCAATGCGTGCAGAAGTGCATAACCGGGGTCACTGATAACGGGAGTCCCTGCATCGGTGATGAGTGAGACATCAGTACCCTCTTCAAGCAGTGCAATAATCTGTCCGATCGCCCGTGGCTCGTTGTAGTTGTGGTAACTGACAAGTTTTTTTCCGGTAATATCAAGATGCTTCAGCAGAATTGATGCGCGCCTGGTATCTTCACAGGCAATTGCCCCGGATTCTTTCAGGGTTTTTATTGCTCTCAGGGTAATATCTTCGAGATTGCCAAGAGGCGTTGCAACAACGTACAGTGTACCGGTATGTGAAAGTTCGGTTTGCAAGGGCAAAAGAGAGAGTGTAACAAAAGGTTTGTTATGGTAGATTCACCAAGGTTTTATTATAATAATAAAAATACGATAAACAGCATTCAACGAGAGATGAAGGATCAAAGGAGGTTACTGTCGGTCAGCGACTTACGGGTTCATTTTCCCGGCAGAAAAAGTGGGTTTATGGGAAAACCTCTTCCGATACAGGTAGTTAACGGAGTCTCTTTCGATGTTTATCAGGGAGAGACGCTTGGTCTTGTTGGCGAATCGGGTTGCGGAAAAACAACTCTTGGCAGAGCACTGATTCGTCTGGGTCATCCTGTTGTGACCGGAAAAATTGCTTTTGACGGGCGGGAGATTTCCGGTATCGGCAATCGGGAGTTTCGCTCCCTTCGGAAAGAGATGCAGATGATTTTTCAGGATCCATTCGGATCACTGAACCCGCGTCTGACTGTCGGACAGATGCTTGGAGAGGTTTTGCTGATTCATGGTATCGGCCGGGGAGAGGCTGCCCGCAAGCGGATTGAGGAGCTGCTTGATGTCGTTGGCTTGAACAGGGAATATTTCAACCGTTATCCGCATGAATTTTCAGGAGGACAACGTCAGCGGATTGGCATAGCAAGAGCGATTGCGGTCAACCCGAAGTTCATTATCTGTGATGAGCCGGTTTCTGCGCTTGATGTCTCAATTCAGTCGCAAATTATCAATCTGCTCAAGGATCTTCAACGGGATCTGGGGTTGACCTATCTTTTTATCGCTCACGATCTTTCGGTTGTTGAATACATTTCCGACAGGGTTGCGGTCATGTATCTTGGCAAGATTGTTGAAATTGCAGACTCTACTGAACTCTATACCAATCCCGGGCATCCCTATACAAGAGCTCTTCTCTCAGCAATTCCCAATCCTGAACCTGGCGGCAAAAAAGAGCGGATTTTGTTGAACGGTGATTTACCGGGACCTCTGCATATCCCTTCCGGATGCAGTTTTCATCCCCGATGTCCTGTGGCAACGGCTGAGTGCCGGAACAGGGAGCCAAAGCTCCAGGAATTCAATAACAATAATAATGGTCACCAGGTAAGTTGTCTCCTTTATGAATAATTTGCATACACCAACAAAGAGAGGGGGATGTTTTCGTAACGGGTGCCTTGCTCTCATTATCATTCCGCTTTTACTGTTAGGTGCACTGTTCCTGGGGCTTCGCTCTTCCCATTCCATTCCCGATCGTTTTGTGCTGATCTTGCCTCTCAGCGGAGGGCTTGATGAAATTCGCAATGAAAGTACCTCACTGCCTTTTATGTCATCCAGAGGGTCGCTTTCTCTTCAGGAAGTGCTTTTTGTGCTCGATCATGCAGCGGCTGACGACCGCGTCAGGGAGCTGCTTCTTGATATTGGAGGGATGCATACAACCCCGGCAAAGATAGCTGAATTACGAGGAGCAGTTGAAAAGGTTCGCAAAGGGGGAAAAAGAGTCACCGCGTTTCTTCGTTCAGGCGAAGACAGCGATTATCTCCTGGCTGCGTCATGCGATTCCATTATTGTCGAAAGGGGTGGTTACCTCTTGCTTGACGGACTGAAAGCGGAGTCACTGTTTTACACGACTCCGCTTGGAAAAATAGGTGTTCAGGTTCAGGCTGCCCAGTGGAAAAAGTACAAGAGCGGCATTGAGCCGTTTGTCAGAACGGGAGCAAGCAAAGAGTATATTGAGCAAATCAGCGCTTTGCTTGACGATGTGTACGATGATTATCTGAC
This sequence comes from uncultured Chlorobiaceae bacterium, assembly GCA_903937835.1. Classification (GTDB taxonomy): domain Bacteria; phylum Bacteroidota; class Chlorobiia; order Chlorobiales; family Chlorobiaceae; genus Chlorobium. The sequence goes on from CAJAAV010000120.1 coordinate 15,803, forward strand.
TTACGTCTCGACGCGGCGGAAAATCAGCAGAAACGTTTTCGAAGCGATTATCAATAATGAGGCGCTGGTCTCGGCCAAAAAGGCAAAAACTCTCGGACTGATTGACGGCACTTCCTCATACTGGGAGTTACAGCGGGCGTTGACCCGGAAAGTTACCGGAAAGGAGCTCACCAGTGATAACGATGCTTTTGTCAGCGCCTCTGAATATCGTTCTGCAGTTGCATGGCCGCAGAAGTCAACGACAGATGAAGCTCTTGCGGTAATTACCATGTCAGGAACGATTGTTCGTTCTTCAGGGGAGTTAACTGAAGGTATTGATGTCGAGACCTTGAAAAACTCTCTTGACGCCGCTCTGGAAAACAAAAAAGTCAAAGCGCTGGTGCTGCGCATTGACAGCCCAGGCGGTGATGCTCTTGCGTCGGCTGATATGTTGCAGATGCTCGACTCGGCTGCGGTGAAAAAACCGCTTGTGGTCTCCATGTCAGGTGTTGCAGCATCTGGCGGCTATATGACCGCTCTTGCAGGAAAAACCATTTTTGCCCAGCCTCTGACCATTACGGGTTCGATTGGCGTTTATGCTCTTAAACCCAACATCAGCGGACTTGCAGATAAAATCGGTCTTGGTCGCGATGTTGTGACGCGAGGTCGCTATGCCGATGCCGACACCCCCTTCAAGCCGCTTGAAGGAGAGGCGTATAATAAATTTGTCGCGGCATCAGGCGAGGTGTATGATGATTTCATAGGGAAGGTTGCAGTGTCAAGAAGGATGTCGATTATGCAGGTTGATTCTGTAGCAGGAGGAAGGGTCTGGACCGGGAGCCGTGCGTTGAAGGTTGGCCTGGTTGATCGTGCCGGAGGACTTTTTGACGCTCTTCATGCCGCACAGCTTCTCGCTAAAATGGACATGAGCAAAAAGCCAAAAATCATGCTCTACCCGGTGCAGAAAAGCTGGTTTGAATCTCTTTTGAAAGGAAATAATACGACTCTCTCCGAGAGGGTGGTGGTTGCCATCAAAAAACAGTTGCTGCATGAGATTGTTCCCCGGAGGCAATTTTCCTCCATCGAGGCTTTCTATGAGATGCTGATGAGCTCGGGTCAGCTTCATATCCTTGCGGTGATGCCTTGTGAGGTCATTATCAACTGACTTTTTATCTCTTCCCTGATACTCGGGGAAGAGATAAAATTGAAAGGCAAGATCTCTTTATGTTGCCGATAAGAATGGCGGCTTAAAACTTGTAGGTCAGGGAACTCTGCGCACGCAGGGTATTTCCCCTGTCTCCGTTGTAATAGTCGGTCTTCCACTGTGCAAGCTGCAGACCGAGGATCAGGTTCGGTGTCAGTTTATTGACGAGAGCGCCGAAAATGGTCTGGTTTTTTGTGCGTGCTGTTGCCGCACTCAAATCGCTATTGCTTGGGTCATCAACGCCGGCACCAAAGCTGAAAGAGGTTTCGGGGTTGAAGGCAAACCTGAGGGCGGCCCATCCGCCTTTGGAGCGGATCTCTCTAATTGCAGAAGTGTTGACTCCCTGTCCGATCCCACCATAGTAGTCATCAAGGTTGCTACCGGTAAAGTATTCTCCTGCAAGTGTCATTTTTGGGCAGATGGGCATAGTAAGTTCAAGATTGCACGACCAGGAGTCAAGGGTTTTATGATTTCCTTGAATGTCGGTATCCCACTCTTCCTGGCCATAATTGCCTGAGATTCCAATAGTTGCTGGCTGGTTTTTCACCAGAAGGGGAGCTGAATAAGCAATTCTTCCCTGGAGAGTCGGCATGTTGGCATCCTTTCCAGGGTCGGTATTCCATGTTTCGGCCAAACTGTTTGACTCTCCGATTGTTCTTGCTGCGGCAACTGCCAGTTCAACATGGCCTTTTTGACCGGTTGAAAACCCTTTGGTCAGGCGCAACTGGGGATGGCGGGAACCGATATTTCCAGCATCCCACATAATGGCGGGCTCATCCACAAAGGGGATGAGCGAGGAGATGACATCCCAGGTTTGTCCGGCGATAATGCTGAAGTCGGAAGCTGGCCAGTACGCTTTGAGGTAGCCATGACGCAGACGGGGCACCTGATTGTTTTCAGCCAAAGTGGGTGTGAGGAAGTCGAATTCAATGTTGCCTGTAAGCTTCATGCTCTCGGTATCAGGGCCGCTGAGGTTCAGTCCAAGCCTTGTGGCGCCAGCGGTAAGGTTCCACTCTGCATCATTATTGTTCAGTCGTTCAGGACGAACCCACAGTGCGATATTGCCCGGATAAATCTGTCCGGTATCATACGAGGCGTCAAAACGGGCAAAACCGTAAAATTGAACATTGGTGCCCGAGGCGGTTGAGACCAGAGGTGTTGAAGGTGATTCGGCTTTTTTTGTCGATGCGGGTTGCCCCGGAATAACGGCGTTTTTGGTGTTTACCACTGTTTTTAACTCAGCAAGTTCCTGCTCAAGACGGCTTATGCGCGTATCAACCGTTTCTGCGGCAAAGCTGGGTACTGCGGTGAAGAGTGAGCCAGCCAGCAGCAAGGCATAACTGAATTTTCCCCTTTCGTTCATGAAAAGTCTCCTTGAGATGTTTTGGTTAAAGGAGGTAACGGAATCTGAAATAAGGGCAAATATAGGCAGAGAGGACGAATCTTCCGCGTTAAGTTTCACTTCAGAAACTCCAGAAATCACGGTCAAGATTGCGGTACTGAATGCCCTGGATGAGATGTTTCATGGCAATCTGCTCACAGCCATCAAGGTCGGCGATGGTGCGGCTCACCTTGAGGATCCGGTCGTGTGCTCTTGCAGAAAGGTTCATGCGGTTCATGGCATCCATGAGCTTTTGCGAACTCTCCCGATCAAGACGGCAGAAGCTCTTGATTTGCCGGGAGCTCATTTGGGCATTGGTATAAGTTTTTGGTGATGCTATGGAGGCAAACCGATCTTGCTGGATGTTTCGGGCGGCTATAACTCTCCGGCGTATTGCTGCTGAGTTTTCGGCAGTTGATGAGGCAAAAAGGTCGGAATTTTCAACTTTAGGCACGTCGATGTGAATATCAATGCGGTCAAGGAGAGGGCCGGAAATTTTTGAAAGATAACGCTGAATCTGCTGGGGCGGGGCAGTCAGGTTGCCGTCCGAGTCTTTCAGGGCTCCCGCAGGACTCGGGTTCATTGCGGCAATAAGCATGAACCCTGCCGGATACCTGGTGGTAACGGAGATCCGCGACACCGTCACCTCCCGTTCCTCAAGGGGCTGGCGGAGCACTTCAAGCGCGTTGCGGCTGAATTCAGGCAGTTCATCCAAAAAGAGAATGCCGTTATGGGCAAGGCTCACCTCTCCCGGTTTGGCCGTTGAGCCGCCGCCGATCAGCGCGATATTGCTTGTGGTGTGATGTGGGCTGCGGAAGGGGCGCACCACCATGAGGGGGCGCTCTTTGTCGAGCAGGCTGGCCACCGAGTAGATTTTTGTGGTTTCGAGCGCCTCTTCAAAACCGAGAGGGGGCAGAATGCCCGGCAACCCCTTTGCCAGCATGGTTTTGCCGCTTCCTGGAGGACCGATCATGATGACGTTATGTCCCCCGGCCGCCGCTATTTCAAGCGCTTTTTTAGCAGCTCCCTGTCCCTTGATATCGGCAAAATCAACCAGATACTCCTGCTCCCCCTCAAAAAGCTCCGCAATATTGACTGTTACCGGGGTGAAGACTCTCTCTCCTTTCAAAAGAGCAACCGTCTCATTCAGGCTTGCAACACCGTAAACCTCAATGGCCGACTTTGCTGCGGAGACCGCCACCGCCGCCTCCGCAGCATTTTCAAGCGGCACAATCAGCCGTTGTATCCCCTCTTTACCTGCCATGATAGCCACCGGGAGTGCGCCGTTGATTCTCCTGAGCGAGCCATCAAGCGCAAGCTCTCCCATAATGAGTGTCTCCTCGAACCGGTTGCCGATCAGCTCGAGCGAACCAAGCAGTCCGATGGCTACCGGGAGGTCAAATGCCGTCCCCACTTTTTTGATGTCGGCAGGTGCCAGATTGACCGTAATTTTTTTTGGCGGAATTGTAAAACCCGAATTTCGGATTGCCGTAAGAATCCTCTCCCGGCTCTCCCTGACCGCATTATCCGGCAATCCCACGACGGTAAACGAGGGTATCCCGCCAGCCACATTAGCTTCAACCGTAACCTTTATGGCATCAATGCCAATCAGCGCAGCAGCGTTCAGTGTTGAGAGCATAGTGGAAGTTGTGAGAGGATTTCAGTATTTATACGCAAGGTAGATAAATATTCTGAATACGTAAATATTTCTTTCTTTCTTCACATTTTTTGTGTTAAGCCTTTCTCTCGCCCATTGCTATCTCCTGTCTCGCGGTGCGCAATCCTCCCGAAATGGCGTTGACAGTCAGAAAAAGTTCCATCATCAGCTTCTCAGCCTCTTCCTGGCTTTGCTGAATGCGGCACCTCTGGCAGCTCACTTTCGTCAAGGTCGCGGAGTACCTCATGAAAACAGAGGAGAAGAAAAAGAAAATTGCGTTCCGCTTTTTTGAAATCAGATAATAGTGCTGGCGGTGGTGATCATGAGATAAAACGATTCAGGTGAAAGTGGTTGCGTTTTTTTTGCAGTATTCGAGAAAATTCCATGAGTTACAAATGATGTTTGTTCTCGATTTTCAGCGGTTAAGCCGAATCTGTTTTTTTAAACAAAAGCTTTTTCACGCTTTCTGTTTGTCGCCTTTGCAATTTATGCTTATCTTGCTCCATAATCTTTTGGGTTAAGCCACTAACACCTAATTCATTACCTGTCATGGACAAAAAATCAAATGGTAAGCTGCTCGCGTTAGCGGCAGGCGGGTCGGTCTTAATGGGGGCATTGTTTTTCGGGTTGTCATTGTTAACCGGATACAAACTTCCAGCCGAAAACATCTCCATATTTTCAGGCCCGTTAGGTTCTTTTGCGGGGTGGATTTCACTGATTCTTTTTGCTTCCCTCACTATTATGGGTCTTGGTAAAATGTCGGCAAAAATCAGTTCCAAATGGTTTTTAAGTTTTCCTCTCAGTATTATCGCTATTATTGCCGTCATGTTTGCCTCCCTATGGTTCAGGCCTTCAGGGATATTGATGTCAACCACTGGTCGCACGACTATGATGGACGGAAAATACATTCGTTCTGTTGATGAATTGAAAGCCTATCTCGAAAAGCCAGTTTTATCAGCAAATGTTCCCCTGGCACCTGCCGGTTTTGACTTTAATGCAGCCAAGGCACTTTTTGAAGTCAAGTGCAATATCTGTCATACCCAGGGCTCGACGATGGATGCGTTTAGAACCAAGTACAAGAAGACCGGAAAAATCGATGTGATTGTTAATCGTATGCAGGCAACTCCAGGCTCGGGTATTACGGTCGCAGAAGCGAAGGATATCATGATCTATATGAACGTGAAGCTCTGATATCAAGTCATCTCTCTTTTCCTTGCCAGTGTAAAAAAGCCTCAGAGAAGCACTCTGGGGCTTTTTTGTGAGCTGCTCAACAGTTTGCGCTGAAGTTGACCGTGACGGTTTCTGTTATTCCGCCCCTTGCATTCCATTCGGTTATGACAGAGAGCGATCTTGGTTGAAGGAGACCGACGAGGTCATCAAGGATCCTGTTGGTTATATTTTCGTAAAAGATGCCGGCGTTACGAAACTCGAGAAAATAGTATTTCAGCGATTTGAGCTCTACGCAGTATTTATCAGGGACATATCGGATAATAATGGTACCGAAATCCGGAAGTCCGGTTATCGGGCAGACTGACGTAAACTCGGGATTGACGATTTCAATGGTGTAGTCTCTCTGAGGGTAGGTATTATCGAAAAGTTCTAAAATCTCTTTTTTCATCGTGTGTCGGGGTTGAGTTATTGTTGTATCGGTTTTTACCTGGTTAAAAGTGCTCTTTTCGATTCAAAATAGAAATCCATGACGATTTTTCGGTAAATTCCATTGACTTTTGTTGTCGTTTATCGAAGTAACCAGTTGGCAATTATGAAGGTATTCCAGGAAGGGGAGAGTTTGGATCTCCCGCTGCTTTATAAGGAACTGAAGGCAGAGTATGATCTTACTGAAACGCACTATACTTTCGGCGGCAACTTGTTCAGTTTTTTGAGTGTGCTCGACAGTTATGCGCTTCTCGACAGAATATCGCCCGAAGAGTTTATCAAAGATGAACAGATGCCCTATTGGGCAGAAATATGGCCTTCAGCGATAACGCTTTCCTCTTTTATTGCAGATGAACTGACACTTCAGGGGACGCGTGTGATTGAGATAGGTGCCGGTGTTGGTATGGCTTCGGTTGTTGCTGCATGGAAAGGCGCCAGTGTTCTGGCAACAGATTACTCTCTTGAAGCGCTTCGTTTTGCCCGGTATAATGGCTTGAAAAACAGGGTGAATCTTGCTTATGAAAGGCTCGACTGGCGGCTTGTGCAGTGCGGTGAACAGTTTGACCTGTTATTTGCCGCTGATGTGCTTTATGAAAGAGTGAACCTGCTGCCAATTGTTACTGCCATCGATAAACTGCTTAAACCGGGCGGCATGGCATACATTGCTGATCCGCGGAGGAGACTTGCAGAGCAGTTTCTTGAGTTGGCTGCGGAAAATCATTTTTCAATAACATCATTTCCGAGAAAATATATCGGAGGCTCCAGGGACGTTGCGGTGAATATCTACAAAATAACAAGGCAATGAAGAACAACCATGGGCAGCTCTCTCTGCGCTGGCAGTATAATGCAGGTTCTGGAGCGCTTGTCTGGCAATTGATGTTTACTGAAACTGGTGACCTTATCGGACAAAAGCGTTTTGCTGCCGACAGGAAAACGTGCTTTTTTTGTATTGATACCGTGACGGGGAAGGTGTTTCTCAATGATTATCTCTTGATGGAGCATGTTTCTTCTGATGCTGCCGGTGAAGGCTGGTTTACAGGGCTTGAAACAACCAATAAACACCTTGGTTACTGTTATGCCTGCCAGCCGCAAAGTCCGGAGCATAAAGGAATTTGGGCGATTGATTTCAGGACAGGCAGGGTGGTCTGGTCACGACCCGATATTGGTTTTGTTGCTAACCTCAATGATAAATTTCTTGTCTCTCACTCTTCCGTTTTTGGCGGATTTCCCGAACGTCAGTTTTTGCTTGTTGATCCCCTGACTGGTAATGATATTTCTTTGTCTGGTCTCGATGGTGCTCAAGTCAACGCTATCAGGGAAGATGTTGTGCAGGAAGAGGTGCGGCAGAAGGTTATTCTTCCTGAAGTTGTAACAGAAGGAATGGCAGAAGAGCGCCGGGCTTTGCAGCGAGTTGGTATTTCCGAAACCGTTCGCTGTGAATGTATTGTTCAGGGTATGCTGACAGTTGTTGCTCTGCATGAACAGGCTGAGTTGTCTGGAACATGGCACTCTTTTCTTAACGTATGGCATAAGGACCGCCTTGTGTATGTCGATGCAATGGAAAAAGGTGTTGATACACCAAGCTTCAACAATTTCCTGATCCAGAGCGATAACCTGTATTATATAAAAGGAAGAGAGGAACTGCTCTGTGTTGCGCTCTCATGAAGGCTTCATCACGACATCGGTTACCTGCCGTATTCCAGGAAGGCTCTCTTCCGGTCAGTGACTTTCTCGGCAACCTCCAGAGTCGCAAGAATTTGTCGTGGAATACGGTTATTGCATATAGAACCGATCTTGTTCAGTTTTTCTTGTTTATTATACAGCATCTCGGGCTTGCCGATTTGCGCTGTTTTGATCCTGAGCAGGTAACAGCCCTGGATGTAAGGCTATTTATGGGTGCCATGATTGAACGGGGAGTTCAGCAGAGATCAATTGCCAGAAAGCTTGTATCGGTTAAAAGCTTTTACCGGTACATGCAGGAGACCGGGTATATAAAGAGTTTTCTCTTTTCTTCCCTTCTTACGCCGAAATATCCTCAGCGAGTCCCCGGTTTTTTAACAGAAAAGCAGACTGAGCAGCTTTTTAACGAGGTGCTTCCTGCCAGTTCGGGAGAATCTTTTGTTGGTGAACGCGACCGGAGTATTCTTGAATTGCTGTATGGCAGCGGGCTTCGTGTTTCAGAACTGATCGGTTTGACGACAGAATCTCTCGATCTTGAACGGGGATATGTTAAATTAACCGGGAAGGGCAGAAAGCAGCGAATTGTTCCTGTTGGTCAGCCAGCAGTCGAAGCTCTCAATAAATATTTTGAAGTCCGGAGAAACTTCTTTAGAATGAATGAAGAGAGTGAGGGGGGGGAGTTGCTGCATGTTTTTGTAACCAAAAGGGGCAAAAAGCTTTATCCCATGCTTGTACAACGATTGACCAAAAAATATCTTGTATCAGTCACTGAGCAGAAAAAGAAAAATCCACATTTGTTGCGCCACACGTTTGCTACTCACCTGCTGAACAATGGAGCAGATCTTGAGAGTGTCAGTGAAATGCTTGGGCACAGCAACCTTTCAACAACCGAAATATATACTCATGTTACCTTTGAACGCTTAAAGGAAGTTTACCGGAAAGCGCACCCTAACGCATAGAGCATCTTCTGTGGGATCCGGATAATTTTTTTCCGGAGTTCTGTTTCTTACGTTCACCATATTCTAATGGAGGTTATTATGACAAAAGCTGTCGTCAGTGATGCGGTTAATGTGAAGGTTACTCTGCGCCATTCAAGTAATCATACCGATATAGAAGAGTATGCCCGTAACGCAGTGCTTGCGCTTACCAGGGTTTTTCCCGGTATTATCAGTTGTCACGTCATTCTGGATCATCAGAAAAATGACTTTGAAAAAAACAAGCTTGCTGAAATAACAGTGCATGTGCCGCAAAATGTTTTTGTTGCCAAAGAAGCCGGTTCGGTATACGAGCAGACCATCGACACCTGTGTCGAAGCTTTGAGCCGGCAGCTTTTGAGGCATAAGGAAAAAGCGCAATAACAGCAAGTTCAGAGAGTCTGCCGGGCGCAAGCGAAGCGCCCGAAGATCCCTGCAGTTTTATTTACACTTCGATTGCTGAAACCATGAACCTCGAACAAAAAGGATTAAAGAAGCGATCAATAACGGTCGCCTATTTTTTTAATACTATCGGCCAGAAGCACGATATCAAATTGCGGCGCCTGAACAGTGTTGATGAACAGAAACGGCGCATTTTTGAGCGTGATCTTCATCGACCAGGGCTTGCACTTGCCGGGTTTACCAATTTGTTTACCTACAAACGGGTTCAGATTTTCGGTAATACGGAGACAAGGTTTTTAAATCACCTTGAGGAGACTGAAAGAAAGCGGGTGTTTCAAAATCTTGTACGATTCAAGATGCCGTGCATTATTCTGACCAGCAATAACAAACTGCCTGAGGATCTTCTCGATATGGCCACCAAAGCAGGTATTCCGGTCTATATTACCCGATATTCCTCCACGAAAACTATTTACATTGTTACCGGTTTTCTTGATGACCAGTTTTCGCTTTACCAGCAGTATCATGGCTCAATGGTCGATGTTTACGGTGTCGGAGTTCTGCTTGCGGGCAAAAGCGGTCTTGGAAAATCCGAGATTGCACTTGATCTTGTCGAAAGGGGGCATGGGCTTGTAGCTGATGATGTAGTCATTATCCACCGGAAAGGGGAGTCGATGATACTCAGTGCCAAAAGAAACCATATTATCGACCATTTTATGGAAATCCGCGGTCTTGGCGTTGTTGATGTCCGGGCCAACTTTGGTATCCGGGCAATTCGGGATGTCAAGGAGGTTCAGGTTGTTGTTGAGCTGCTTGAATGGAATAAAGAGATAGCCTATGAAAGGCTTGGACTGGATACCAAATTTATAAAGATTCTAGGTGTTGACGTTCCACTGGTTGAATTGCCTATATTTCCCGGCAAAAACATTACCGTCATTATTGAGGTGGTTGCCCTTAATTTCCTTTTGAAACGATACTCAAATTATGTCGCAGCCGAAGCGCTGACCGAAAGGATAAACAATGTGATCAAAAGCGAGAAAACAGAGTATGGCAGTGATGAATGAAAGTGGGACAAAGAGTGCCGTTGCAACATACTGCTTAGCGTGTTTTCTGCTGATTGTAGTACTCTCTTCCTGTGGCCGCAACAAGGGAGGCTCCGGGAATGCTGGCAATGGTGGGAGGGCTATGGATTCAACCCTCGTTATCGCCATGCTCGGTGATGCTGATTATCTTAATCCTGTGCTTGGAAGTACCGTTACATCAGGAAATATTATCGGCCTTGTCTATCCCTCACTTCTGCAGAGTGAGTTTGACACAACAACCGGTTTGCTCAATTACATGGCACTTGAAAAAAAGCTGAGAGACGTAACACCAGGTCAGGGGAAAAAAACACCGAAAGGCGCCCTTGCAAAGAGCTGGCGTATGTCGGGGGATCATAAATCCATCACCTATATTCTCCGGCATGATGCCTTCTGGAATGATGGACAACCAGTGGTATCGGGAGATTTCAAGTTTTCCTACAAGTTGTATGGTAATCCGGTTATCGCCAGCACCCGTCAGCAGTATCTTGCAGAGCTGGTTGGGGCTGACAAGGGCCAGGTTGATTTCGACAAGGCTATTGAGACGCCAGATGATACCACACTGGTCTTCAGGTTTTACAAGCCGGTTCCTGAACATCTTGCCCTTTTCCATACATCTCTGACCCCCCTTCCAGCTCACCAGTGGAAAAATGTGAAGCCTGATGAGTTTCGTCACTCTTCTCTCAATCTTGAACCGCTTGGGGCTGGCCCCTACCACCTGAAGAGCTGGAAGCAGCAGCAGGAAATCGTATTGTCCTCAAGCAGGAAATCGAATCTGCCGAAGCCAGGGACTATTCCGCAGATCACCTTCAGGGTTGTGCCTGATTACACGGTGCGGCTTGCGCAGCTTCAAACCGGCGCTGTGGATGTGGTTGAAAATATCAAGCCTGAGGATTTTACCGCTCTTTTGCGGGCGAACCGGCAGATTGATGTCAAAACAGTCGGGTTGAGAGTCTACGACTATGTTGGCTGGTCAAATATCGACCAGGAAGAGTACCGCAGAAGCGGTAGAGTAAGGCCGCACCCCCTTTTTGGCTCTGCCAGGGTTCGCCTTGCCCTGACCCAGGCGATAGATCGTGAAGCGATCATAGACGGTTACCTTAAAGAGTATGGCGTCCTGTGCAATACTGATGTTTCGCCCTCCCTGAAATGGGCCTATAATGACCGGATTACTCCTCACGCCTTTGACACTGCAAAGGCTACAGCGATGCTTAAGGCCGAAGGATGGCTTCCAGGGCCGGATGGCATTTTGCAGAAACAGGGCAGGAAGTTCAGTTTCGTGCTCTATACCAATTCGGGCAATGCGCGAAGAAACTATGCGAGTGTTATTATTCAGCAGAACCTTCGCTCTATTGGTATCGACTGCAAGCTTGAAGTTGAGGAATCCAATGTCTTTTTTGAGAACCTTCAGCAAAGAAAGCTGGATGCGTGGATGGCTGGCTGGTCGATTGGTCTGGAGATAGATCCGCTCGATGTCTGGGGCTCAGACCTCAAGAAGAGTCGCTTTAATTTCACGGGGTACCAGAATCCACGACTTGACCAGCTTTGTGAGCTGGCCAAGCAGAAGATGGACCCCACTGGAGCAAGACCGTACTGGCTTGAGTATCAGGAAATTCTCCATCGGGATCAGCCGATCACCTTTCTTTACTGGATGAAGGAGACCCAGGGATTCAGCAAGAGGATTGAGGGGGAGGAACTCAATATTTCTGGTACTTTTTACAATATTGACGACTGGAGGCTGCGCCCTTCGGCAAATGTTGCACTATAGAGTCTTATGCTGAGTTATATTTTCAAGAGGTTTTTGATTGCCATCCCGCTGGTTTTCGGAGTACTGACCCTTACGTTTTTCATTATCAGGCTTGCTCCAGGCGATCCTGCTGCATTTTTTATTCAGCCCGGAATCAGTCCAAACGTTGCCGAGCAGATCAGGATGCAGTATGGTCTTAACGACACGGTACCTGTCCAGTATGTAAAATGGCTTGCCAATGTGCTGCAGGGTGATTTCGGACGAAGCTTCAGTCGGGCCCAACAGCCGGTTTTCGATGTTATTGCCAGCGCTCTGCCGATAACCATGACCATTGCATTGTTGACCCTTGTTGCCAATTTTACCTTTGGTATTCTTATTGGAGTTATCTCTGCGATTCGCCAGAACACCTTTCTTGACAGATTTCTTACGGTAACCGCCCTCTTTTTTTATTCAATGCCGGAGTTCTGGTTTGCCTTGATGATGATTATTCTTTTTGCCCTGAAGCTTCCTCTTTTTCCAGCCTCAGGCCTGAACGAAATTGGTGCGGAGGGTTTCGGTCCGGTTGAGTTTGTGTTTGACCGTTTATGGCATCTTGTGTTGCCGGTGACAGTGCTCAGCATCAACGGGGCTGCCGGTATTGCCCGCTATGTCAGGGGAAGCATGCTTGAGGTTATCCGGCAGGACTATATCCGTACCGCCAGGGCCAAAGGGTTACCGGAAAATATCGTTATTTTCAAGCACGCACTTCGAAATGCTCTCTTGCCGGTGATTACCCTTATGGGAAGTTCGTTGCCCTTTATTTTTAGCGGGGCTTTGTTTATTGAGGTGATCTTTGCTTTTCCAGGGATGGGAAGAGTAACGGTAGAGGCTATTTTTGCAAGGGATTATCCGCTGATTATTGCCAACACCTTTATTTCAGGCTCTCTGATAGTGCTTGGCAATCTTTTTGCTGACGTCCTTTATGCCGTGGCCGATCCGCGAATAAAGCTCTGAATCTCCTGACTTATGACCATTTAACCTGAAATGTTTGCTGTTTGAGAATAGAATTGCTGAATACTCCCCCCGATGTGGTCGAGTCGAGGATTGAAGAGCAGATACGACCGCTTCGTATGAATGATTTTGCCGGCCAGCAGCGGCTGACCGATAACCTGAAAGTGTTCATTTCAGCAGCAAGAATGCGAGGTGATGCACTTGACCATGTCTTGTTGTCCGGGCCGCCAGGTCTCGGTAAAACGACACTTGCCTATATTATCGCTTCTGAAATGGGGAGCAGCATCAAGTCAACCTCAGGCCCTCTGCTCGATAAGGCGGGTAATCTTGCGGGACTTCTGACCGGGTTACAAAAAGGAGATGTGCTTTTTATCGACGAAATTCACCGTATGCCGCCGACGGTGGAGGAGTATCTCTATTCAGCCATGGAAGATTTTCGCATCGATATCATGCTTGACAGTGGTCCCTCCGCAAGGGCTGTGCAGTTGCGTATTGAGCCATTTACTCTTGTCGGAGCCACGACTCGTTCCGGACTTCTGACCTCCCCCCTCAGGGCAAGGTTCGGCATCAACAGCCGATTTGACTACTATGCTCCTGAACTTCTTGAAGGGATTATTATCAGGGCGTCAGGTATTCTTGGTATCGGCATCAATGGTGATGCAGCATCGGAAATTGCGGGACGTTCAAGGGGAACACCCCGTATTGCCAACAGATTACTCCGGCGTGCAAGAGATTTTGCGCAGGTTGATGGCGTAGCGCTGATAACAAGGGACATTGCGATAAAAACCCTTGACTGTCTTGAAATTGATGAGGAGGGGCTTGATGATATGGACAAAAAAATCATGGAGACCATCGTCAACAAATTCAACGGTGGTCCTGTCGGGATTGCCTCTCTTGCCGTCTCGGTGGGCGAAGAGCGGGATACCATTGAAGAAGTTTATGAGCCCTACCTTATTCAGGCAGGATATCTTACAAGAACAACAAGGGGACGGGTTGCCACCCGTCAGGCGTTTATCCGTTTTTCAACCGGTGCCGACAACAGTTATGAATCTCCCTTGTTTGATGCGAAGCCTGATCGATAAATTGCCGTTTATCTTTCTTGTTTTCCTTTCAGCTTGTTCGTCCAGGCCTTTTCTTTCTGGCAGCGCCACCGATCGTGATTCGCTTTCTGAATCCACGAAAAGAGAGCTTGTTGCAGCGGCACTGCAAAGCGCAAAAGGAGAGTATAAAGGAGCTGTTGACCGTTATCGAAAGCTCCTGACCGATCAACCCACAAATGCAGCCCTCCATTTTGCTCTTTCGAAAGCATACCTTGGCCTTGGCGTTGTCGATTCTGCCCGTATGTACAGCGAAAAAAGCGTTACGCTCAATCCTGGCAACAAATATTATCTAAGGTTGCTTGCCGGGATATCTCATCAGACGAATGATTACAGTCGGGCGGTTGAGCTTCGCCGACAGCTTGTCGCTCTTGAACCCGGAAGCACAGAGCCACTTACCGATCTTGCTCTGGAATATCTTGCCACCGATCAGCCAGAGAAAGCTCTTGCCGCTTTTAAGGAGCTCTTAACACTCGATCCGAGGAACGAGACTACCCTGGGCCAGGTGCTGCTTATGGAGATAAAGCTCACCCACTACCAGGATGCGATAGGTACCTTGACTGAGCTTCTTGAGCGAGGCGATGGAAAAGAGAAACTTCGTATCACTCTCGGTGAACTTTATCGGCAGACAAGGCAGTATGATCTTGCCGTCAAGACCTTCAGGGAGGTAGTTCGGGATAATCCCCGATTTCTTCCAGGATGGCTGGGGTTGTTCGACGCTGCCGTACAGTCAGGCAATCGTCCTGCTTTTTGTCAAGATCTTGACCTGTTTTTCAATACAGGTCAAATAAGTCTTGAACAGAAAATAGATCTCGCTGAATTCTTTGTAGCCCGTTCATCCCGGGAGAGCTCTTTTGTGGAGCCCGCCTCTGTCATGATCGATGAAATTAAAAAACGGTATTCTGGCAATAGCCCTATGACTTTCAGACTGCAGGTGGTGGAAGGCGAACTTCTTTTTCAGGCAGGCAAGGTCAAACCGGCATTACAACTGCTTGAAAAAGCGGTACATTCGAAAAAAGCAAAAAAGCAAAAAAAACTTTATGTACAGGCTGGCAGTATCCTTGCATTATGTTATGATAAGCTCGGTTACTCTGATAAAAGCATCCATCTTTATAAGAGTATTCTTGATCTTGATTCCGGCAATATTCTTATGATGAACAACCTTGCATATATTCTTGCCGTTCAGGGCAAGGAGCTTCCGAGAGCTAAAAAACTTGCAATGAAAGCAGTTGCAGCAGAACCTGTCAATGGAGGTTATCTCGACACCCTTGGCTGGGTATTGTTCAGGATGGGAAAATATGAAAAAGCCAGAGAAACTCTGGAAAAAGCAGTTGAACTGGAGCCCCTGGAGGCTGAAATTCAGGACCATCTCGGTATCGTGTATGAGAAACTTGGTAATACGAAGAAGGCAATCGAAATGCAGAAGATGTCGCTAAAACGAAAGGTCAAGTAAGAATGTGGGACAAAACAAAAAACGACGGGAACTCCCGTCGTTTTTTGTTTTACAAGTTATCCCTGTAAACTGTTACTCGCCACCAAACGTGCGAGCCGCCAGGTATTCGTAATGAGCCCAGCGTGCGTCTACCTCTTTCTGGATTGCGGCGTAGTACTCTGCGGCCATGGCTGGATGGCTCTTCTTGAGCATTCTGAAGCGGTTCTCCATATCAAGAAACTGAGCCACTGGTATTTTTGGCTTTTTCGAATCAAGAATCAGCGGATTTTTTCCTTCAAGCAAACGATCAGGATTGTAACGATAGAGTATCCAGTGTCCGGAATCAACCGCAGCTTTCTGATTATCAAGCCCCGTAGACATGTTGATGCCGTGCGCAATACAGTGCGAATAGGCGATGATAATGGACGGCCCGTTGTAGGCTTCGGCTTCAAGGAAGGCTTTCAGTGTCTGTTCGTCTCTGGAGCCAAAAGCAACCGAGGCAACATAGGCATTTCCATAGCTCATGGATATCAGGCCAAGATCTTTTTTGGTTACGGTACGTCCGGCGGTCGCAAATTTTGCAACAGCCGCCTTTGGTGTTGCCTTCGACGCCTGTCCTCCTGTGTTTGAATAGACTTCAGTATCGAGCACCAGAAGGTTGATGTTTTTGTTGCCAGCCGTGACATGGTCAACGCCGCCATAGCCGATATCATAAGCCCATCCATCGCCGCCGACGCCCCAGACGCTCTTTTTAACAAGCATATCAGCCAACGAAAGCAGATTTCTGGCGTCAGGCGAATCCATCTGACGGAGTTTCTCCTTCAGGATCGAAACCCGTTTTCTCTGCTCAAAAATTTCGGGCTCATTGTTTTCAGAGGCATTCAGTATCTCACTCGTCAGTGTTTCACCGATTTCAGAAGCCACCCGTTTTAAAAGTTCGCTTGCATACTCCCGCTGTTTGTCAATGGAAATTCTGAAGCCGAGAGCAAATTCAGCAGTATCTTCAAAGAGTGAGTTCGACCATGCAGGGCCCAGGCCGCTTGCATTTGTTGTATAGGGTGTTGTCGGGAGGTTTCCACCGTAGATCGAAGAACATCCCGTGGCATTACCGATAACAAGACGGTCCCCGAACAACTGTGTCATGAGTTTGATATACGGTGTTTCACCGCATCCAGAGCAGGCGCCGGAAAACTCGAAGAGAGGCACCTGAAGCTGCTGTTCCTTGACCAGCTTTAAATTGATATGACTCCGGTCAAAATCAGGAATATTGAGATAATAGTTCCAGTTGTCAACCTCGGTTTCACGAAGAGGCTGCTGCTGCTTCATGTTAAGGGCTCTTTTTCCCGGAGTGTTTTTATCTTTTCCCGGACAGACGTGAGCACAGACTTCGCATCCGGTGCAATCTTCAGGAGCAATCTGAATGGTATACTTCATCCCGCTCCAACTGGCTCCTTTTGCCTCGGCAGATTTAAACGTCCGTGGTGCGCTTGCTAGATATTTTGGATCATAGACCTTTGCACGTATGGCTGCGTGTGGGCAAACGAGGGCGCATTTAGCGCACTGGATACAGATCTCAGGCTCCCAGACCGGAATTTCATCGGCAAGATTGCGCTTTTCAAATTTTGCGGTTCCAGTCGGATAAGTGCCGTCCACAGGCAGTTCGCTAACCGGAATATCGTCACCTTCGCCGGAAATGATTTTAGCCAGAACGTTGCAGACAAACTCAGGAGCCTCACCGACAATAGGCTGCCGAAGTTTTTTGGTACTGTCGGCAATGCTGCCGATGGTGACCTGATGCAGGTTGGAGAGGGTATTATCTACGGCCTGTATGTTCTGGTTTACAACATCATCACCTTTTTTCCCGTATGTTTCCCTGATGGAACTCTTGATTTTTTCTACAGCCTCTTCACGGGGCAATACACCGGAAATGGCAAAAAAGCAGGCCTGCATAATCGTGTTGATGCGCTGGCCCATGCCGCTTGTATGGGCAACTGTATAGGCATCTATGGTATAGAGCTTCGCCTCTTTCCGGATCAGGTGCTCCTGAACAATCTTCGGAAGTTTGTCCCAGAGTTCATCGGCAGTATAGGGAGAGTTCAGAAGCAGCGTTCCCCCCTTCTTGAGATATTTGACCAGGTCAACCATCTCAAGAAATACCCAATGGTGGCAGCCAATAAACTGAGCTTCGGTAATCAGATAGGCTGAACGAATCTGAGAGGGGCCGAACCTGAGGTGTGAAGTGGTAATAGAGCCGGATTTCTTGGAATCGTAGACGAAATAACCCTGGGCAAAGTTCGGTGTGTTTTCACCAATAATCTTGATGCTGTTTTTATTAGCACCGACGGTACCGTCCGATCCCAAACCGTAAAAGAGCGCCCGGAACATTTCATCCGGTTCGATCGAGAAAGAATGGTCATAGTCAAGACTTGACTTGGTCACATCATCATTGATGCCGACCGTGAAATGATTTTTCGGTGTCGTGGAAGCCATGTTGTCAAACACGGACTTGATCATTGCTGGCGTAAATTCTTTGGATGAAAGACCATATCTGCCACCAGTAATGGTTGGCATGGTTTTCAGCAATCCGTTCTGTACCCCTTCGAACAGGGCGTTAACGGTATCAAGGTACAGTGGTTCTCCTGCGCTTCCCGGTTCTTTGAGGCGGTCAAGGACAGCGACAGAGGTAACCGTTGATGGAAATGCTTTGACAAAGCGCTCAATGTCAAATGGCCGGAAGAGGCGGGCATGGACAACACCGACTTTTTCGCCCTGGTTGTTGAGATATTCCATGGTTTCACGGGCGGTTTCAACCCCGGAACCCATCAGAACAATAACACGTTCAGCGTCCGGCGCACCGTAGTATTCGTACAGGTTATAATGGCGTCCTGTGAGCTCCCCAAATTTCTCCATCACCTTTTCAGTAATTTCAGGGCAGGCATTGTAGTAACTGTTGACGGTCTCCCTTGCCTGAAAATAGATATCCGGATTCTGTGAGGTTCCCCGAATAGCAGGTGCATCAGGGCTCAGACGACGGTTCCTGTGTGCAATGACCAGGTCATCATCAATCATACTCTTGATAATAGTATCGGCAATAACCTCGATTTTGGAGATCTCATGCGATGTTCTGAATCCGTCAAAGAAATGAAGGAATGGAACTCTCGATGCAAGGGTGGCTGCTGCCGAAATAAGAGCCATGTCCATGACCTCCTGAACAGAACTTGATGCCAGAAGAGCAAAGCCTGTTCCGCGGACTGACATTACATCGCCATGGTCGCCAAAGATTGAAAGCGCCTGTGCGGCAATGGCGCGAGCTGAGACGTGTATGACGCAGGGGGTAAGTTCACCCGCAATTTTATACATATTCGGAATCATGAGCAGAAGGCCCTGTGATGCCGTAAAGGTTGTTGTCAGAGCACCGGTCTGCAAAGCGCCGTGAACTGCGGCGGCTGCGCCAGCTTCACTCTGTAATTCATCAATTTTTGGTACTGTTCCCCAAATGTTGGTTTTTCCCTCTGCAGACCATGCCTCCGAATATTCACCCATCGGTGAGGCTGGGGTAATTGGGTAAACACATACTACTTCACTGGTACGATAAGAGACATGAGCCAAAGCTTCATTTCCCTCCATTGTCTTATAAGTCTGGCTCATAGTGGCAGTCATCCGATTTTTAATGACAAAAGAAGAGTGTAAATGTGTAGCGCACTGACAGGTAAACCACGAAAGAACTGACTTAAGGTAAGAAAATAGAAAATTACATTTGCAGTCAGAAAATTCAAATCAATATGCCCTGAAAGATATTAAAAAAAATGATTATTGATAAATTTAATTACATTTCTGCTTTCCCCATTGAGAAGATTGCTGGTTGCCGGGAATCTCCCCCGACAGTACCCGACACAGTACTCTTTGCTTACTTGTTTGGCCCACCTAATACAGGATAAGAGGTTCTATGGACGCGGAACACTCCGAAAACATTGTTTATGGCAGAAATGCCGTACTTGAGCTTCTCCAGCAAAAGCCTGAGAGCATCGAGAAAATCTACTTTCAGTTTAATACATCTCATCCGAAACTCAAGGAAATTGTTATCACTGCAAGGCGGCTGAAGCTTGTCAGCGGAAAGGCGCGGCTTGAGAAGCTCTCTTTGATTGCAGGAACAACCAAGCATCAGGGAGTGTGCGCTCTTATCAGCTCGGTCACCTATTATTCTCTTGAAGAGGTTCTTGCAAGTCCACGCAATACTTTTCCACTTTTTGTTGTACTGCAGGGGCTGGATGATCCTCATAATATTGGGGCCATTATTCGAACTGCCGAAGCTGTGGCGGCTGATGCCGTTGTACTTGTCGAAGGAAAAGGAGCCCCGGTTAATGCCGTTGTTCATAAAGCCGCTGCCGGAGCACTTTCCCATATCAGAATCTGCAAGGTGAAGAGCCTTGTACGCGCGCTTGAATTCCTTCACCAGTGCAATGTTCATGTGATTGCGGCTGATATGGATGCAGAACTCAATTACACCGATGCCGATATGAAAAAAGCTACAGCAATTGTGCTTGGTATGGAGGGAAGCGGACTTGCCCCGGAAGCGGTGAAATTCTGTGACCATGTTGTCCGAATTCCCATGGCTGGCTGTGTCGAATCACTGAATGTGAGTGTGACGGCAGGTGTGCTGCTCTACGAGGCAATGCGGCAACGACTTGCGTGAGTTGCCACCTCCTCTGATTTGAAGGGATTCCAAAAAATATTACCTTGTTTCATAACGAAAGTTGTCAGGCAGACTTCATCAACTCTTTTCTCTCTTTTGATATGACTATTCAGGAAGATCTTCGCTATACCAAAGACCACGAATGGATTAAACTGCTTGAAGATGGCAGCACAGCACTGGTTGGTATTACTGACTTTGCCCAGTCGGAACTTGGCGATATTGTTTTTGTAGAGCTGAAATCTGCCGGAACCAGTCTCAAAGAGCATGAGGTCTTTGGAACTGTTGAAGCGGTAAAAACTGTGGCTGATCTTTTTGCTCCCGTTGCTGGCCAGATCCTTGAAGTGAACACCGGGCTCGACAACGCTGAAGTTGTCAATCAGGATCCATATAACGCAGGCTGGTTGGTTAAACTTAAAGTTTCCGATCCGGCAGCCGTCAGTGCACTGCTTGACGCAGCGGCTTACCGCCAGTTGACGGGGGAGTAACTCATGCCGTTTATAGTTAATACCGCCAGCGAAAGAGAGGAGATGCTCAAGGCCATCGGCGCAAACTCCTTTAATGATCTTATTGCCGATATTCCTGAAGAGATCCGGCTGAAAAGAGCTCTCGATATTCTTCCCGCCTGCGATGAGCCCCAGGTGCGCAAACTTCTTGAAGGCCTCGCCTCGGCCAACCGGAGCACCTCCGATTACATCAGCTATCTTGGCGGAGGTGCTTACGACCATTTTATTCCAGTAGCCATTAAAACCATTGCCTCGCGCAGTGAGTTTTATACGGCATATACTCCTTATCAGGCAGAGGTCTCACAGGGTACCCTGCAAGCCATCTATGAATACCAGAGCCTTATCTGCCGTCTCTATGAGATGGATGTCACCAATGCTTCCATGTATGATGGGGCAACCGCTCTTGCTGAAGCGGTTTTGATGGCCATGAACGTCACCGGTCGGAGCCAGGTTGTGGTGGCAGGAAAGCTGCACCCCTGGAACAGCTCCGTTCTGAAAACCTATCTTGAGGCCTCTGGCCATAACGCCGTTATTCAGAATGTTCTTCAGGATGGGGTCGGCGATGTTGCTGCACTGAAAGAGCTTGTTACCGAGAGCGTGGCTGCCGTGGTTGTTCAGCAGCCAAACTTTTACGGATGCCTTGAAGATGTTGAGGCTATTGGAGCTGTTGCCCATGCAAAGGGAGCGCTCTTTGTTGTCTCCGCCGATCCGCTTTCACTCGGAGTGCTTGCTGCTCCCGGAAGTTACGGTGCAGATATCGCTGTCGGTGAAGGGCAGCCGCTTGGCAACCCCCAGAGTTTCGGTGGTCCATACCTCGGCATCTTTGCCGTCAAGCAACCGCTTGTCCGCAAAATTCCCGGTCGTCTGGTTGGCATGACGAAAGACAGGGATGGAGAAGATGGTTTCATTCTTACCCTTCAGACGCGCGAACAGCACATCCGCCGCGAAAAAGCCACTTCGAATATATGCAGTAACCAGGCGCTTAACGCCCTTCAGGCAGCAGTTTATCTTTCGCTGCTCGGCAAAGAGGGATTGCGGCAGGTTGCCGCACAATCAGCACAGAAGGCCCACTATCTGGCTGGGAAAATTGCGGCTCTTCCAGGATTCTCCCTGAAGTTTTTGTCGCCCTATTTCCGCGAGTTTGTGGTTGAAACACCAATTCCTGCGGCTGTTGTGGTTGAGCGGATGCTTGAGAAAAAGGTTTTTGCAGGCTATGACCTGGCTCCGCACGGCGAAACCGGGTTGCTTGTTGCTGTTACGGAAAAGCGGACGAAGGAGGAACTTGACAGCTTTGTTGAAAACCTTGGTGTGATTGCTGTATAGAAAGGTAATAAGCCATTTCAGCTCCCGACCGAGGCAGGGAGCTGAAGTGAGATGGTGTTATAAAAGCCCGAGAGTTTTGAGTTCCTGATCGATAATCAGCTTGTTCTCCTCTGAAAGCGGCACAAGCGGCAGACGGTAGTTCTCCTCAATCATGCCCATTCGTGCCAGTGCATACTTTACCGGCACCGGATTGCTCTCTATAAAGTTCAATTTTAACAGCTTGCGATAGCGGCGGTTGATAGAGCGAGCCTCATCAAGATCACCCTTCCTCATCGCCTCGACCAGTTGCTTGATCTGCGATGGTATCTGGTTGGCCGCCACAGAAATCACCCCGTCTCCCCCCATAGCCATAAAGGGCAGAATCAGCGAATCCTCACCGGTCAGCACTGAAAAATTGGCTGGACGCTCCTCCAGCAGCTCAGAAATTTGACCGATATTTTCCGAAGCCTCCTTGACAGCAGCTATATTTTCAAAATCGCGGGCAAGCCTGAGAATGGTTGATGCCGTTACATTGCTGCCGGTTCTTCCCGGAACATTGTAGATGATAATCGGCACAGAAACAGCCTCTGCGATATGCCTGTAATGCTGATAGATACCCTCCTGCGAAGGCTTGTTGTAATAGGGAGAAACCGACAGAATCGCTGAGGCGCCCGCCTTTTCAGCATTTTTTGCCAGCTCGACCGCATGTTTTGTATCATTGGTGCCAGCGCCTGCCGCTACCATTATTTTACCCGCCGCCTCGTCCTGTACCGTGCGGATAATTTCAAACTGCTCATCACCGGAAAGTGTCGGTGACTCACCCGTTGTTCCACAGGTTATGATGATATCTGTTCCCGCCTCAATATGAAACTGTACCAGTCTCCTTAACGCCTCAGTATCTATAGACCTGTCCTGCCTGAACGGAGTTACCAGCGCAACGGCGGATCCTGAAAGGTATCGTGTGGACATACTTTTTTATCCCAGTGTTAATGAAAATCGTTATTATCAATCTGAAGAACTCGTCCCCTTTCTTCTGTCATTCTTGGTATCATCGAGAATATACTGACAAAGGGTATTTGTAAAACCGATTTTATCGTAAAAGAGTTTAATAAAGAGGAAAGGTAGATGAGACCACATCAATAATGCGCCTTACTGTTTCAGCATTGGGTTTTTTTTATTATGTTTTAAGCGATATAGTTAGTGTTTTTTATTTCACGTACAACAACTCAATCAAGGAAGGTAAATGCGTAAAATTCTTGCCTTGCTCTTTGTTCTGGTTTCCTTTTTTTCTGCCATGCATTTAGCTGAGGCGAAAAAGAGTGCCGTGGCAAAAAAGAATGCAGATATAACCATTGCGTCTCTGTCTCGTGGCGAAAAGGTTGACGCAGAATTAATTGTGAGTGGGACTGCACACAATGCCAATGAGGTTTGGGTTATTGTTCATCCCAGTGAAACTCCGGATTATTGGGTACAACCGGCAGCCATTGTCAAGGATGGTGTCTGGGGCGTTCAAATATCCATTGGCAGGCCAGGTACCGTTGACAGTGGCAGGCATTTTGATATAATGGCCATTGCAGATCCTCGTCAGCAGTTAGCCCCGGCTCAAGTTATTAAGCTATGGCCTTC
The DNA here is from genome assembly GCA_903937835.1 of uncultured Chlorobiaceae bacterium. Classification (GTDB taxonomy): domain Bacteria; phylum Bacteroidota; class Chlorobiia; order Chlorobiales; family Chlorobiaceae; genus Chlorobium. Next base: position 39,202 of record CAJAAV010000120.1, read on the forward strand.
AGCTCGATCGAAATCAAAAATTATTTCAATAACAAGAAAATAGATTCAAGTTCGAAGTTTTCCTGAAATTCAGCAATGCCACCATAGCCTGTCAGGTTGTAAGCTTCAGTTCCATTTTTGCAATCTCATTTGGCTTTACAAGAACAGAGCTCGTTGCCCGTTCGACTGGTTCAGCAAGCGTTCGGACGGCAACCGTGTGAAGACCCGTTGCCACGCCAACTTTCGACCATGATGTTCCGATAAACTCTTCCTGTGCGACACCATCTAAAGATATCTCTACTCTTTTCGGCTCACTCTTGAAGGTCAGGCAAAGGTCAATCGCTCCGGGCTCTTTTGCTTTCAGTGCAGCGGCATCTGCATCTGCCTTTGCTTTTTCATCTGCTTTGGCAGCCGCCACGGCATTTGCAACAGTAGTATTCAACGAATCAAGCTGTTTCTGAGTATCCTCTCGTTGAGACTTGATTGCAGAGTCCAGAAGCGAGAGACCCGCATTAAACTCCGCGATCCAGCCTTTGGTTTCTTCTGCCTGGAGTTTGTCTAATTCACGCTCAAAAGCCTCGGCGATGGCGAACAGCGCCTGAACATCAGTGTTATCGGGCGGTGAAATTTTTGAAAGTAAATGCTTTGCCCAATCGATATCAAATGAAGTTGTTGCCGACTCCATTGCCGTGACCGTTGTGACATACCGCATCCATCCGGTTGACCAGCCGAAAATCTTGTCGGCCAGTTGAAAGAGACCCGCTGCAGCAAGCAAGGTAATGGCAATCTGCGCGCAAAGTAACCTGGTTCCTGCGTTGTCACTTAAACCCGCTAAAAGAGGAAGAGCAGTACCGAAAAGAAGGAGCCCAAAGGTGGTAACCCGGCTTGCCAGTGAAATCCATCTCTTGTCTTTGATGCTTCGCCAATACCAGCTTCTCTCTTTTGCCCTGATATCGTGCATGAATGTGCGGCGTATGGTGTTGTTCGTCATCGCCAGAAAAATGGAAATCAGAATCCCGAAAAACATCGAGATAGTAAGGCACCTCTCTTTTATGACAAGTCAGCATCCCTGAACACAGCTTCCAGAGTCGGGGCTGTGAAAATAGCCCATGCAGCATCAGCCGCCGCGCACGCGGATCAGCCATTCCGTGCGCGGGAAGGCGAGAGAGAATTGCAGTTATGCTATGGTAAAGCGACGGAGGGTCGGGTATGGAAGGCAAGGCGGGAGCGGGAGGGAAGCTGGCAGATCGGGATGTTGTCATTGGCAGGGGAAGATGGGCAGTGGGGTACTTGACGCAAAGCTTGAGCTGAAAAGCATTCGTGGTTCATTTTTTTGTATTGCTATCAGATAAAAACCGTTACTTTTGATAATATTGTTGATTTGATGATGGCTGGTCAAATCCAGGGATAAGCCAATATTATCAATCATCCTGCACATTATCCCCGATAATAAATCATAACTCTATGAATTCGCTTTCTTCTTTAGATGTCGAGTCGGAACTCAGTTATGCTTATATACACGCTGTTGCTGCACATGCTGGTATGGAGTGCTGTGCAAAAGGGCGACACTCTGACAATAGAGGGGTGGACGCGGAAATTAGCGGATGGGGTTTAAATACAGGTACCTATAAAACAACAGCAACAATCCATATCCAGCTCAAGGCAACCATCGACGAGCCTGTCCAACATGAGGATGGTAGCCTGTCATATTTTATGAAGGATGTTCATCGGTACAACGATCTGCGTTCCGATCGTTATCAGGTTCCTCGTATTCTTGTCGTGCTGTTTTTGCCGCGAGAAAAAGATTCGTGGCTCAACATAACCGAAGAGCAGTTGATCATGAAACGGTGTGCTTATTGGGTAAGTCTTTTAGGAGCACCCGATTCTACTAATAAAAGTGGGCAAACAGTGTATTTGAAGAGAACTCAGCTTTTTGATCCAAGAGGACTTGAGGCTTTATTGGTTAGAATTGCTAAACGAGACATTCCAAAATACTGAAGCCATCATGAGTATTTATTCGGATATAACGCCAACTGATCTCAGAGACTACATGAAGTTTCGGGGTTGGCTACAAGTAACTGAGGCTCTTGCTGACGGAGAGTTTTTGTTTAACTATCCTGATAGCTCACGGCAAATATATTTTCCGGTTCATCGCGAAGTTCCAGGTTTTGAAGAGGCGCTTCAAGTTGCTTTGGAACAATTGGCAGCCCTTGAGTCGGTTGAGCCCTGGTTACTGGGAAGGCATATTGAAGAGTCAAGGGACGACACGGTATCTTTTCGTGTCATGAAGAATTCAATGTCGGAAAGATCGATTCCTTTGGTTTTTGCATACTCAATGCTTCAGGGGGCTGAAAATTTATTACTGTCAGCCGCCCATACCGTTCTTAAGCCACAGTTTTTTCATCCTCGTTTGAATCGCAATGAGGCAAAAAAGTTTCTTGAGGCATCCCGTTTTCGGCACACTGAACCTGGCAGTTTTGTCCTGAAAATTTCTTGCCCGCTGTATGCTCTTGATGATGTCTCCGAAAATCAGCTTGAGTTAATTGAGCTTGAAAATAGTGCGCCATTTGTCAGAAAGGCAATGGCTTTACTGAATAAGTCAATCAGCTCCGTTATTGCTGCAATTGAAGCAGATACCCTGGATGCATTAGTTGAAAATGAAAAGAGAAGCTCATCACCGTCAATCTCTTACAACTTGTGCAATGCTATTGCAAGCTTTTATTCTGAAGGGCTGGGGAACTCACTTGAAATAAAAAACCAGTGGTCTATATTTAAACCGGTTAATGACCCATCCCTTAATAAGCCGAATGTGATACAGCAGGAATATTTTCCTCGATTTGAAGAGATTGCTCGAGAGCTGAAACCTTCAGACGAGCCAATAGTTGACACATTTTATGCAACAGTTGAAGAACTATCTGGCGAAATTGGCTCTCATGGAGAACGATCAGGTGAAGTTTTGCTTCATTTGCTCTTGCCTCAAGGAGAGCAAATAAACGTACGGGTAAATCTTGATGCAACGCAATATCAAAAAGCTGACAAAGCCCACATGGCGGCACACAATGCCTATATCAAGGTCAAAGGGAAACTACAGCAGGGAAAACAGCCTCAGCGCTTGACTGAGGTGTCGGAATTTGAGCTTGCAGAAAATTGAGGGCGCGAAAAACAGTAAGCTCTGTTATACATGTTGTTCAAGGATATGAATGAGGTCGATGAAGCCCCCAGCTTCAAAGTCGGTTGGGCTTGGCATTTTCATAAAGCAGAGCTTGACCAGTGTATTGTCCGGCAGGAAGGCGATAAATAATGGGGGCGCATTGAACGCAGAAGAGATTGTCAGAAGATAATCAACTCCATTGACATGTGACAATTGCAATGTGGAGTGCATCTTCAGCCAGCCTTGGCTGGAATGAACTTGCACGCCCCGCAGCACAACAGGTATGGCGCACTTGAGTACAAGAGCGCTTCGGTTTTCACTAGCAGGTCAGTAGGTTGCGGGAAAGCAATGTAAAGGCCTCACAATACGACGAACCGGAGGCGCGAAGCGACGTACGGTGCCGCAGATGGTTCGGCTTAGATATCTGCGTAGTTCATAATCCTTCTGGCTTCATCCTCAGCATTGTTACCTCGTCCTGAATATTGGATAGAATGTGCTTTTTAAAGGCCAAGTGCGGCTTGCCCCGCGAAGTAAAAAACGCTTTATCACCACATCGCTGCTTTATGACGGCCACCTGCAAACGGGGCTATGGTCACAAAAGGAGTACGCAAGCCATGCCATGTCGTTGGTGGCCTTTACTGAATACGCCACTGCAAGAGAATTCAGAAAAAATGTGTACCGTAGACTTGTGGCCAGTGAGGAATAAGGGCATCAGTCGTGGGTTCGAACCGTGTGCTTCGTGGCGTGAGCTGGGGCGCCGGCGCCGAGAACTGTCGGTCGGCTGATCGCAACAACAACACCCCCGACAACAGGAACAACAACATTGGCTTCCGCCTGGTGTTCGTCCTGTAGCTCAAAAGCAAAGTCGGATGACTGCCTCTGAACAGATTGATGACCCCGCCCCTGTATTGTTTCAGGGCAAAGAGCGCCACACACGATGCCCGGCATTGGTAGGACGAACCGGATAACCGTTTCGAAGATGACGGGCAGGCAGTAGCGCATCGTACAATAGAGGGGATAACCTGACGACAGCGCAGGCGAACTACGACGGTAACTATCCGTACAATAATAACCCGGAAAGGTCAGTATCGGGCGAACACTGCTGCGGTGGACATTTTTGAGCCTAATTGTTGGGGAGTGTAAGGTGTACGGCAATGTGTGGGAGTGGTGCCGGGACTGGTATGGAGAGAAATATTATGAAGAATGTATGGCAAAAGGGGTAGCGGAGAACCCTGCTAGCCCTGAAACCGGTTCGTACCGTGTACTTCGTGGCGGTCGAATTTTTATACAGGCATTGAGCGGTTCCAGAGAGTTTCCGGCGCAATATCGAGGTTTCCCGGCCAAACGACCGTGCCGTATTGGACCGATGCCTTGAAAAAAAGCGGGGAGTTGTAGAGTTTGGTAAAAGGTTTTTTCTCGAAAAAAGGCTTCATGTCAAAGAGTCGCCTCTCTCCGGTCTCAAACACCAGCTCCAGCGTATAATCGCTTTGAGCTGTTACGGCAACGATATCGCGAAGTTTTTCCATAGTTATCTCCTTTATTGAAGAGGGGCAATGCGATAGGGCTCCTCACCAGCGCTGGCAAGTTCCCAGTCGGCCATAAGTTCTTCCCTGTGAATATCTACCCATACTTGCACCATCCGCAGTTGTCGCGGTGGTATACTTCCGGCGAGGGGGCGACAGTCGTCAATGGCTATCGAAACGCTTTTGCCCTGATATCGTGCATGAATGTGCGGGGTATGGTGTTGTTCATCATCGCCATAAAAAATGGAAATCAGAATCCCGAAAAACATCGATATAGTAGGCATCTGTTTATTATTGAACGCTCTTCAAGACGTTGTTTTTTGGAGCATAAGTCCCCCCTATACCATTCCTGTTCTCAATATAAAAAACGTTACAGAACAATTGCTTTTGCTGGCCAGCAGGAAATACAATCTTTCGAAAACATAGCGAACTAAATTGTTTCAGGGTAAAGTGCGCCATACATGAAGCCTGGCATTGGCAGGACGAGCCTGATAGTCGTTTCTATGGTGACGGGCAATGTTTTTGTTGAGAACTGAATCTGGTCTATATTCAATCTCACGATTACAATTATGACGCAGAGGAGCTACAATGAAACTATCCGAAAGGGTTCGCCCGATTTCCTGGCTTAAATCTCATGCTGCCGAGATTGTCAGAGATTTTGAAGAGAATCGGAGCCCGCTTATTGTCACCCAGAATGGTGAAGCAAAAATGGTTGTCATGGACATTCGTACCTACGAAGAGCAGCTTGACACAATGGCTTTTCTGAAACTCATCAACATGGGCAAAAAAGAGATTTCAGAAGGAAAATTTCAAAGTGTTGAGCATTTCTTTACGGACATGGAGAAGGAGGGGTAGTGGCGCATTCAGTCTTTATCCTTGACTCTTCCAAAAATGATTATCGTGAAATCAGAAAATATGTTCGGCATAAATTTGGTGAAAAGGTCTGGAGAGAGTCGGAGCAACAATACAAAGAGGTTTTGAAAGAAATTGGAGAGTTTCCTTTTGCCGGATTTATTCCTGAAGAGGCTCTTTCATTTGGCTTGCAAGGGATTCGGGAGAGGCTGGCTGGGCAAACAAGGGTTATCTATGAAGTTGGGGAGCAGGATGTTTATGTCTTCATGTTTGTCTCCACTCGTCGTGATTTCATGACAATGCTGACTGACCGGCTGCTTAAAGGAGAATAACGGCAAGCTCTTCCTGATATCATTATTACGAGGGGTGGTAAAGGCTTGCGTACCTTCCTGTTCCCCAAAGAATACTCTATATTACTGACGGTCTCCACATCTCCTTAACCCGTACAATTCTTTCCTATGGGTGTCATATCTCCACAGAAACCTCAATCGACAGACGCCATTTACCATAGCGGAAAACGGCCCGTGAAAATACTTGTTGCCTCTCCTGGTGACGTCGAAAGGGAGCGAAAGATTGTTGAGGAGGTGATAGCAGAGTGGAACATTTGCAATGGTGATGAGCGCAAGATGGTTCTCGAAGCGGTGCTGTGGGAAAAACATGCGGCTCCGGAAAACCGGGGAGAAGGAGAGGGGCCTCAGGAGCCAATTACCCGCCAGATTGTTGATGATTGTGACTGTGCCATCGGGATTTTCTGGAATCGCATCGGGACTCCGACGAAACTTGCTGAAGGTGGAGCGGTTGAAGAGGTGCAGAGAATGCTGACCGTTCTGAAGCGTCCGGTTATGCTCTATTTTTCCGACATGCCCATTGCGCAGAGCAAGATTGATGATCACC
>CAJAAV010000121.1 GCA_903937835.1 uncultured Chlorobiaceae bacterium
CCTTTATGCCTGTTGTTCTGTCGTTGCCGTCACTGATCAGGCCAAAATACTCAAGGATAATACGCATAACCAGCCAGAGGCCTGCAAAAAGAAGTGAGAGCGATCCCCAGATTGTGGCGATGCTTTTTTTTATCATAGGAGGTGTTGTTAATTTTATCAAAGAAAAAAAATAGTATTGTTACAGCAACCGCTTTCCGAAAGCGCTGAACGAAATGACAAGAAGAATGGTGAGCGCTTCGATTATCATGAAAATATCCTTTGGTATCCAGGCGTTGACCGTCAGTCCTCCATATTCAAGGCATCCGAAAAAAAACGCTGAGAGGAGAATCCATAACGGATGAGCGCCTGCGAGCAGAGCCACTGCGATGCCCGTAAAGCCGATTCCTGCAGTCATACCTGACTCATAATAGTGTTTATAGCCAAGAACAATGTTTGCTGCTCCAAGGCCTGCAGCCGCTCCACCGAGGCTCATGGCGGTGATGGTGTGCATGCCGGCATTGATTCCTCCATACCGTGCAGCCTCAGGTTGCAGGCCCGCAGCCCTCATTTCGTAACCGAACCTCGAATAATAAAAGAGAATCAAGAAGAGCAGCGCCACGCCGACAGTCAGAAGTGTGCTGAGATTGGCCGGGGAGTTGGTGAACCATCCCGTGACGGAGCCAAAGGTCGGGATTATGGTGTTGACGGTGATTCGGGCAGTATGAACTGTTGAGGGTATCGCAAAATGCCAGGTCAGCAGATATCCGGTAATGCCCTGGGCAATGAAATTTAGCATGATGGTTGCGATAACCTCGTTGACACCGAATCGCACCTTCAGCACGCCTGCCAGAAGCGCCCAGCAAGCTCCTGCGGCCATTGCAGAAAGAATGCAGAGCGGGATAGCAACAAGGGAGGGGAGGGTGGCAGGAAGCATGGTGCCGGTCATTGCTGCGGTAAAAGCACCCATAAGAAGCTGCCCCTCGGCACCAATGTTGAAGAGCCTTACCTGGAAGGGAATTGCAACAGCAAGCCCAACAAGAACAAGCGTTGTCGTCCTGAAAATCACTTGCCCCACTCCGTAGGGTGTGCCGAGCGTTGCGTGCAACATTTTCTGAAAAATCATGAGCGGATCACGGCCAGCCAGAGCAATGACAAGACTACCGACGGCGAGCGCAGAGAGAAGAGAAAAGAGGGGTATGAGAAGCCTGAGATTTTTTGAATTCATGGTATTCAGGTTGTTCACGTGATATGAAGACCGATCTCTTTTTCGAACTCATGTTCCGCCTCTCTCTTGAGTGCGACCTCCTCCTGGCTGAATTCGTGTCGGATGGAACCCTTGTAGAGGCAGCCGATACGCGTTGAAAGCGCAATGATCTCTTCCAGCTCTGAGGAGACAAGAAGAATTGCCATGCCGCTTTTGCGAGCCTCGATAATCTTTTTATGGATGGTCTCAATTGCGCCGATATCAACGCCTCGGGCAGGTTGGGCAAGGATCAGCAGGGAGATACCGGGACGGTTGAGTTCCCGGGCAAGAACTACCTTTTGCTGGTTGCCTCCCGAGAGGGCGCTGAGGGGTTGGCGTTCTGGTGAGCTGCACCTGATATCAAAGTCCGAAATCATCGCTTCGGTATAGCTCTTGATGGTGCGGCTGTTAAACCCGATTCCCTTGTGAAAAGCGGGTTCCCGGTGCCTGCCGAACAGCAGATTTTCAGCAATGGTGTACTCAAGGACAACGGCATGTCGGAGACGGTTTTCAGGAGTGTGGGAGACTCCCATGAGCGCGATCTCCGCCGGTTTTTTCCCGATGAGCGAATGCCCTTTGAGCGTTGCCTCACCGGAGATGACGCTTCCCACGGGCGCAAGACCCCAGAGCGCCTGTAACAGTTCGCTTTGCCCATTGCCTTCAACTCCGGCAATTCCATAGATCTCTCCAGCCCTGACATTCAGGGTGAGGTCGTGAAGCCTCTCTTCGCCTTGAGGGGTGCGGAATCTGAGTCTCTTGATGTTGAGAATGGTTTCTCCAGGCGAGGCTGGAGGATTGGTGACCCGTAACAGCACACTGCGTCCCACCATCATTCGGGCAAGTTCAGGCTTGGTTACAGAGGCGGCAGGCACTGTGCCGACAATTTCCCCATTTCTCATGACACTCACCGCGTCGGCTACAGCAAGCACCTCGTCCAGTTTATGAGTAATAAGGATAATGGTTTTTCCCTTGTCGCGGAGCGATCGGAGTGTTGCAAAAAGCCTCTCTGTTTCAGAGGGTGTGAGCACAGCGGTCGGCTCGTCAAAAATCATGATGTCCGCCTGACGGAACAGGAGCTTGAGAATTTCAACCCGTTGCTGTTCGCCAATGCTGAGACTCGCAACCAGAGCATCAGGGTCAAGCGCAAGCCCATAGGCTTCGGCATCTTTCAGGATAAGAGCTTTGGTGTTTTTCAGGGAGAGAGGCCCAAAGAGCGAGGTCTGTTCATGGCCAAGAATAATGTTTTCTACGACAGAGAGTTCCGGGACAAGCATAAAGTGCTGATGAACCATCCCTATACCAGCCTTGATGGCCTCCCGTGGAGAGGTGAAGTGGACCGTTTTACCCTGAATGACCATCTCACCCGACGTTGGCAGGTGTATCCCGTAGATAATTTTTGTTAGCGTACTTTTTCCTGCCCCGTTTTCACCGACAAGCGCATGAATGGTGCCCTTTTCGACAGAAAGCGAGATATTGCTGTTTGCAGCAAAGCTTCCAAACTTTTTTGAAACACCGCTCAAACGGACAGCAACACCCATGGCATGAGAATTTTCAGTGTTTATACCCAGCTCAACACGGTTTTGATGGACTCCTTGCTGTCAAGCGCCCTGCGGTAAGCCAGCTCAAACTGTGCAACAGGATAGACCCCGGTGAAAAACTTTTCGGTATCAAGTCTCCCACCGTCAATCAGGGAAGAGGCCTCCTTCAAATGCGAAAGAGTGGTAATACTGGAGCTGATGATCACTGGCTCCTTATGCTGTATCAGGCGGTAATCATAAGCCATAACCTCATAATTGCCCATCAGCAGCACCACGGCTTGAGGCTTCATCAGGCGAGTGGCCTTTTCAATCATCAGGATTCTGCCGGTCGTTTCAATAACAAGATCGTAAGTGTTGTTGAACTCCTCCGTGAAATCGTCAATGTCGAGAGCAATATGTTCAGCATGGGAGAGCTGCCCCCTGATACTGAAAATTTCGACAGCATCCACATGCTTGATCCCAAGCGAGTGAAGGTACTCCGACACCATGAGCCCCACCGAGCCGAGGCCAAGCACAAGAACTTTCGAGGAAGCCTCAAGAGGCACTTTGTCGATGGCGCTAACCCCGTAGGCAAGCAGGCCGATGAGCAGATCCTGGTGGACAGGAGGACGGCCAAGAGCAAGAACATTTTGGCGTGATGTGGGGATGATCTCCGCATGACAACCAGCATAAGGCTCGATGTCTGTCCAGCGATCACCTCTAAACACATAAACAAAATCACCCGGTTGCAGATCAGTGACTTCCGGGCCGGTTTCAATAACCTGGCCGATAGCCTCACTGCCCGGCATGATCGGATACTTGAACACCTTGCTCGATACCGGTTTGTTGGTCAGAAGAAACCGGTCAAATCCAGGAGTTATCGTGCTCGCGATTGTTTTTACAAGAAGATAGTCAGGTTGATCGGCATGATACGCAGCACTCTGCAATTTAAGCTTGTTGGCCTTCTGCAACACAATCGCTTGAGCTTCACCCTTCATGGTCATTCATGTGGTTACTTCGTAAATTTTCTGGAACGCAGGATACCTCGGAGGATATCCTTCTGCATCCCGTGATGTTCTTGGGAAGATAAGGAAAAGAGAGAAGATAAACAGGGCCGGGAAATTTGAAAATGAAAATTTACTTAAAAGGTTACGCCACTCAAGAAGAATTAGATTGCGCAGTAACGGGATATTTCGTAACGTTTAGAGCAGAGAGGCGGGTTACAGTACACGTGATAAAGTTTACCGGACAGCCAGCGGAGCCGGTGCCAGGACAGTTGGCAAGTATAAAAAGATGAACAAGCAGACAGAAGAATTATCGCTTGTTATTTGGACACTAATTTAAAAGAGGATATGGCAATAAATTTATCCAAAGTTACTCTTGAAAAACAAGGAGACAGTCATAAAATTGACTTAACAAAGGGAAGTAGTAATTCTAATAAAGAGATAACGATTAATTTAAACTGGACACAAAAAAACAAAAAAAATGGTTTTTTTTCTGGTCATTTTGGAGGTACTCAATCTATTGACCTTGATCTTGGATGTTTTTACCTTTTAAATGATGGGCAGAGATCTGTTATTGATGGGGTTCAATTTGGAAATGGTCTTGGAGGCCCCAAAGACCGATTGACGAAACAAGGAAGATATAATGGTATACCGTGGATTTGGCATACAGGGGATGACCGTTCTGGAGCTGGTGGAGAAAATATATTGGTAAATCCTGCCGGGCTTTCTGATTTGAAAAGAATTATTATTTATTGTTTTATTTATGATGGTATTGTCAAGTGGGAAGAAACAAATGCGGTCGTAACAATAAAAGTATCAGGAAATCCGGATATTGTTGTTGAAATGGGCAAGCAATACAATTCAAAAAAGTTTTGTGCAATTGCAGATGTGCTTATTGATTCAAAAAACTCGATAACTGTAAAAAAACTTGTTTCATTTTATAATGGGCACAGCGATTGTGATAAAGCATACAACTGGGGTATAAACTGGACAGCAGGTAGTAAATAATTTAAAAAACATAAAATGGCAATCAATTTAGAAAAAGGGCAAAGGGTTAATGTTAATCTACCCAAGTTTGTTGTTGGTCTGGGCTGGGATGCGAATGCGTCAAGCTCCGGGTCCGAATTTGATTTGGACGCTTCTGTTTTTATTCTTGGAGAAAATAAAAAAATACTTTCGGATTCATATTTCGTCTTTTACAATAATTTGGTTTCTCCAGATAAAGCTGTTGAGCACACTGGAGATAATTTAACGGGGGCAGGTGAGGGTGATGATGAAAGTATCAAAATAGATTTATCGAAAATCGACACGAAGATAACTGAATTATGCTTTGTCGTGACAATTAACGATGCTGAAACCCGAAAACAGAATTTTGGTCAAATTCATAATTCATTTGTTCGTATCTATAATCCTGACAACAATGAAGAGATTATAAAATATGAATTAGAAGAAGATTTTTCTGTTGAAACGGCCGTTGAATTTGGAAGACTTTATAAACGAAACAGTGAGTGGAAATTTGAAGCTGTTGGAGTTGGGCTAAAAGGTGGGCTGCAAGATTTTTTAAATAAATATAATTAATTTATAAAATCCAAAATTATGGCTATAAATTTATCAAAAGGTCAAAAAATCAACTTAATAAAAGAATCAGGAGAAAAACTAACAAACTTCTGTGTTGGTGTAAATTGGGGGGCAATCGAAACCGTAAAAAAAGGAATATTTGGGAGCAAAAAAATCATTGAAGTTGTTGATTTGGATTTGAGTTGTATTATGACAGATAATGCAGGTAATCTGATTGATTACATCTATTCACCTGACTATAACGTATTTTTGCAACGAAAAAATCATCCTCTTGGCAAACTTGCCTCTAAAGATGGAGCATTGCGTCATAGTGGTGATGACAGAAAAGGGGACCAAGGCGGTGATGATGGCTTGCATAACGAAATTATTACAGTTGATCTGAATAAGTTAAACAGTAGTGTTGAGAAAATATTCTTTTTTATCAATATCTATTTAAATCAAGGTCAAAATATTGATTTTTCAAATATTCCCTATGCTAAAATAAGAATGTATGAAGGGACATCAACAAAGGTCAATAAAGTATTCTCTAATTACGATATTGCAACAGACTCAACCTTTGTCAATAAAAGAGCATTGGTGCTTGGGAAATTGTACAAACGCAATGGTGAATGGAAATTTGATGCCATCGGCGACCCGACAGAAGACAAAATATTTTTAGAAACAATTCA
>CAJAAV010000122.1 GCA_903937835.1 uncultured Chlorobiaceae bacterium
AAAATCCACAAATACCAGACCAGGCGGGAGCTGCTGAACGAAAAAGCAACCAGGCGTGAGGCTGTAAACGGGCAATCGTTTCTCTATCCGGGCAGGAATTACTATCTGCAATACCATGGAGAGGCAAAAGAGATTGAATGCAAAGGGCGTTATTTTTATGCGCCAGAAGGGCCACGTGAAACGCTCTGCACCCTGTTCAAAGAGTTTTATCGGAAACGGGGCAACAAGTTTATCCCCCCTCGTGTTCACAAATACGCCAGCATGATGGGGCTCACCATTGACGAGATTGCAGTGCTGGAATTAAAGAGCCGCTGGGCCTCCTGCTCGGATAAAAAGCGGAAAGTCAATTTCCACTGGAAGGTGATGATGGCTCCCGCAAGCGTCATTGATTACCTGATTGTCCATGAGTTGTGTCACTTCAACCACAAAAGACACAATGCGGAGTTTTGGAATGAGGTCGACAAATACTATCCCGAGTATCAAAAGCAGGTCGCCTGGCTGAAAGTTTATGGCGCTGCGCTTGAGGTGTGATAGGGGGGAGTAGGGGTTCCAGTGTTATCGACCGTAACCGTACATTCTCTTATTAACGCCTGTTGATCAGTTCAGTCCGCTTTTTTCCCAACTGCGATTAGCTTAAGTTCCGGTTTTTTCTCTTCTATCAATCGACAAGCGGGGCTATTGCAAAATTTTACTGTGTTAAATTTGCTCAATTCTTTATCTTTTCTGAATACCGGAGGCTGGCTGGGCAGGGTTGGTTTGTAGCGCTAAAGTGGAGAAAGGAGTGGACGTTATGTATGCAGAGCGATTGATATTAGAGACAGATATGGCTGGTAACCTGAAGAAAGTAAATATGTTAGCCAAAAAAAAACAATTGGAGGCAATTTTTCTTGTCATTTCAGAGAGCACGCCATCAGTTGCTTTTCGACGAATTCCCCATCCCGATATAGCGGGCAAGGTGATCATTAACGGCGATATCATGAGCAGTGTGCCCTGTTCCACCTGGGATTTGCCGGAGTGATTGTTCTTGATACGCATATATGGCTTTGGTGGGTCAATCAGGATACAGCCAATCTTGCTATAGACCGGGCAGAGCAGGTAGCGAATGCTGATATCGTAGCGGTATAAGCTGTTTTGAAGTAGCTTGGTTAGAGCACCATGACCGGAGTGTTGTTCCTGCCGGAAAGAGCTGGTGGTTTGAAAAACTTATGGGCGACCAGGGGAGACATCGTTTCATGATTTACGACGCATCGATCTGCCGAAGAATTTCCCGCAGTGATCCTGATGTTGCCAGCTTCTCCTCGTCAGTGGTGGAGTTGTAAAAAGCGATAATTGCTTTGCCGCCGAGACCAATCGGGGGATACTCTTTTTTGGCAAGCCTCGGCATCAGGGCAAGGAATTGAGATCCCTGTCCATACCGTTGATTCGGCTGACGACATCTTCGGCGATACTGGCAGAGGCGGTTTCGTCCAGACCGGCGACGTAAGAGGCGCTCTGCACGGCGCCGTACTGGAAACCAAGCACTGCAAAAACGATATCCCTGTTTGTGCTGCTTTCGAGTCCTGCAGGGCATTGCCCGATGGCTTCGGCAAGGAACTGCAGTGACATTTTCGTTACTGCTTCGATGCTTTCTTCATGATTGTTATCCATAACCATTGATTCAGTTCAATGAGATGTTGTTTTGCAGAGTTTCAGTGAAAAGCATTGCTCAACGCCCGGTCATTCGCATCAGTTCTTCCGGGTATCGCTCACCTTGCACCGTTATAGTTGCTGAAGCCCTCTCTATCTCGCGGATATCGTCCGCAGTAAGCTCAATGTCCACTGATCCCATGTTTTCCTCAAGTCGTTCCAGTTTGGTGGTGCCGGGGATGGGTACAATCCATGGTTTTTGGGCAAGCAGCCACGCAATGGCGATTTGGGCAGGGGTAGCTTTTTTCCTGTCGGCGATTTTGCCAAGCAGCTCAACCACCGCTTTATTTGCCTGCCGGGCCTCGTGCGTGAAGCGGGGGAGGATATTGCGAAAGTCGGAGTTCTCAAATGTCGTGTTTTCGGTGATCTTTCCTGTAAGAAATCCCTTTCCCAGAGGGCTGTACGGCACAAAGCCAATGCCGAGTTCTTCGAGAGCAGGAAGCAACTCTTGTTCAGGGTTTCTCCACCATAGCGAATATTCACTTTGGATTGCCGTGACTGGCTGAACGGCATGTGCACGGCGAATAGTCTGAACTCCAGCTTCGGAGAGGCCGAAGTGCTTGACTTTTCCTTCCTGAATCAACTCTTTGACCGCTCCGGCCACCTCTTCGATTGGCACATCCGGGTCAACACGATGTTGATAGAACAAATCGATGACCTCGATTTTAAGGCGCTTGAGAGATGCCTCAGCAACCTGCCTGATATGCTCTGGCCGACTGTCGAGCCCCACCCAGGCTCGTTTTCCTTCGGGATCAAGCCTGAAGCCGAACTTGGTGGCTATCACCACTTGAGCACGAACAGGGGAGAGCGCTTCTCCTAAAAGTTCTTCGTTTGTGCAGGGGCCATATACTTCTGCAGTATCAAAAAAGGTGATGCCCCGATCAACTGCAGCCCGAAGCAGTGAAATCATCTCCTGTTTGTCTGGCGGAGTACCGTAAGAAAAGCTCATTCCCATGCAGCCTAATCCGAGAGCTGAAACTTCCAGCCCGCTTTTTCCCAGTTGACGCTTTTGCATTCTCATTCTTTATTAATTGCATTAACTGATGTTACAGTGCCGAACGGAGAATCTCGATAATATCCTTTTCACTCATGGGCGGACGACCCGGGAGACGTCCCTCTCCGTCATGAATAACATGGACAGTATCCTGGGCATACCGTTCAAGCAGTGCGTCTCCTATCTCCAGTTGTGACAGACGAGTGGGGCAGCCGATTGAATGGAGAAACGCCTCAAATCTGTCGATCCCTTCCATTGCAGCGTCTCTATCGTCTGGATGTTTCAAGGAGAGCCCGAAGATACGTTGTGCAAACTGGGCAAAACGCGCAGGCCGGGTTTGGGCAGCAAAACGCATCCATGCCGGGTTGACCACAGAGAGGCCAGCACCATGTGCAATATCGTGATGTGCCGAGAGGACGTGCTCGATCATGTGCACTGGAAAAGCTCCAGCGGTACCGACCTGCACCCACCCGTTGAGAGCGACAACCGATGCCCATTGCACTTGCGCTCGTGCTTCGAGATTATTTCCATCGGCTACTGCTTTCGGCCCCCACTCCATAGCGGTGAGAATGACCCCTTCAGCGAACCGATCCTGAAGCGGTGTACCATCAGCGCCATTGAAGTATGATTCGGTTACGTGGGTAATGAGGTCACAGATGCCGAACGCCGTCTGATCCTGCGGTACGCTCAACGTCAGTTCGGGATCGACAATCGCCACTCGTGGGTAGAGGCATTTGGCAATGACAAACGATTTCACGGTTGTTTTTTCATTGGTGATAACCGCTCCACCGTTCATTTCAGAACCGGTGGCCGCCAATGTTGGTACGGTGATGATGGGGAGCGCACTGGTCGGGAGCCTCCAGTTACTCTGACCGTGGGCAATCATCTCCCATGGGTCTCCTTCGTAGTTGACAGCAGCCGCCATTACTTTTGCGGCGTCCATGGTGCTGCCGCCACCCATGCCGATGACGATGTCGCAACCTTCATTGCGGGCTATCTCGGCACCTCTCATCACCGACGACAACCGGGGGTTTGGCTCGACGCCGGAGCATTCTACAACGGTTACTCCAGCGGCGTTCAGACTTGAGACTGCCCGTTCAAAAGTTCGGTTGCGTTTGACGCTGCCACCACCGGTGACAAGCAAGGCTTTTTTGCCGTGTTTGCTCACTATTTCACCGATTTGCGAGAGTCTCCCTGCTCCGAAGACCAGATGTGTTGGATTTTCAAATTCAAATTTCATGCTGTGCTCCGTGAAAAATTATCTGGTTTTACATAACCAGCCGCTTCTTTGGCACAATTTACAATGCTTGCAGAATTATTGCTACGAAGGAGCATCATTAATGCACTTTACCCGAAGCAAGTTGGTGACCGGGATTATTTTCATTTTTGGCTCCAACCATTCTGCCGTTCAGAAGCACTGTTTTGACAAAAATTATTATTATGTCGCAAAAGTTTTTACGGGAAAATCTCGAAAAGGAAAATTATTATGAGCAATTTACCGAACTGTCCAAAATGTAACTCGGAATACACCTATGAGGTTGGTGCTCTCTTGACCTGTCCTGAGTGCGCTTACGAATGGAGCGAGATGGCACCTGCGTCGGAAGAGGCCCGTGTCTGGAAGGATGCGAATGGTACCGTATTGCAGAATGGTGATACCGTGACGGTGATCAAAGATCTCAAGGTCAAGGGATCGTCATCAGCGCTCAAGGGTGGCACGAAGGTGAAGAACATCCGCCTCATCGACGGTGACCATGACATCGACTGCAAGATTGATGGCTTTGGAGCAATGCAATTGAAGTCTGAATTCGTCAGGAAAGCCTGAGTTAAGATGAATGGCGGATGTTCCCCTACCCCTGGTAATACGGTCGTAGCCGGAATGATGCGCCAAGTGACAGAGCCAGAGCTTTACAGGCCTCCACATCGAGTGAGGTGACACGGACAACGCTTGCAATGACTTCAGGAATTTCTGCTGCTGCAAGACGGATGAAGTCGCAGACACCGATAAAAGCGGCAGCACCAAACGGGCTATGGCACAATCGCATGTATGTTTCGGCATCAGGCGCATTCAGGCTGACAGAAAAGCAGTCCACAACTCCGGCCAGTTCAGGGATGATGTTCCGGCCATGCACCAGATTCGCCTGTCCGTCGGTATTGATCCGTACACGAGTGCAATATTTCTGCTTGACGGCTTCTGCTACCTGCTTGACGATGTCAAATCGTAGCAATGATTCTCCATAACCGCAGAAAACAACCTCTTCGAAATCACTGAATTCCGCAATGGCTGCCATGATCTCATCGAACGATGGCTCTGTGTCGAGAAACAGGTCGTTTTCATCACCTGTGCTGCTGTTTAATTTAATGCAGAATGAGCAGGCGTTTGAACAGCGGTTTGTAATATTCAGGTAAAGCGAGTTTCTGATACTGTAGGCAAGAGTGGGCATTATTGATGTGTAATTAATAAAACGACAAGAATCATTGATCCAACTGTCAATATCAGAATTCCCAGGATGATTTGCCAGCAGCAAGTTTGCGACCGATTTTATGCGCCTTATTGACTGTTCTTTTGCTTAGCTCCTGATGCTGTTGTAGTGCTGAAAAGCCTCAATCATAGTGAACCTGAAGTTGAAGAAAAATGGGCAGAAGAAGCTCAGCGCTGGCTTGAATGAGATGTGTTCTGGAAAAGTTAAGGCAGTTCCTGGTGATGTACTTCTTGTTTATCAAAAAATCTGTAGCTGCAAGTCCGCTGAAAATGCTGGAAAATCATCAAAGCCTCTTGCCCAGTATCGAGCAAGAGGCTTTGATCAATAAGAAGTGTGTGATTACTTTTTCGGTGAGATAGCTGAGGTAACGGCAGTTGAAACGCCCTGAATGAGCTGAATGGCCGTGTTTGCCGTGGTGGTGACAATTGTTGCACAGAGATCGAGGCATGTCTGGACGACCGAAGTGGCTGTAGTGACGCCATTACCCAAAGTGTCGGCTATATTCTGTGCCAAAGTGCCGAACGCAATAAAAAGGTCGGAAAAGACGCCGTTGTTTTCGTTTGCCATAGCTGTATGTGTGTTTAAGTGACAAGAAAAGTTGTGTTTGCAAAAAACTCTCAGTATTCTTTCGTTGTTGTAACTTTTGAAAAGTTGTTGATTTTTCAATCTTACAACCTCACAATTAAATATAACAAAATGGATCGAAGAAATACGGTTTCAGCGTTTAAACAATCCTGCTATTATGCAGCATAGTTCAGCAATTCCAGACTTTGCTCGAGAAGGTCACGGGATGCTGAACTGAGTACAAAGAAATTGTAAACCGTTCATCGACCTATAATCCCAATTCTGTAGTAACGTTATCTTCTCCTGTGATGAGCGATGGGGTTGACTTGAAGAGTTCGATATTAACACGATGTTCGTCATCGAAGTGGTTGGTGTGCAGATCGCAGAAGTAGTTATGGTAACCGGCAACCCAGGCGTACTTTGCCCAGATTTCGGGATTGGAGGTGTGTTCGGAAAGTTTCTTTTCAACAGCAATCTTGTGCTGCATAAATTCGTTGTAGAGCGGCCCAAGTTTGTCTTCTGCTATAAGTACTGATTCCAAATAGTTTAAAAACCACTGGTCGTCTGCATCTTTGAGAATATCCCGTACGTGTGGGGCGTTTGCCGCATGGGAATAGTACTTCAGGTGCCGTTCAACTGCCCGGACGGCTGAATCGGTGAAAATGATTCGAGGGTCTCGTGCAAGAATGCTCTCACCTTTGTAGGCTTGAGCCAGTGCATCACCAAAAACGACAACCTCATCGACGTATGCCGGAGCCACTGATATGGCGCCTCTGACAAAGTAACCTCGAATAGCCATGTTGAATTGAAATTCAGCAAGACGCGGAAAGGCTATACCAAACTCAGCCTGTGCATCTGAGTGCACCGGCCAGCCAATGACAATGTTGTCGGTGAAGGATTTGAGCGCATAGAAATCTTTTCTGCTAATGGAAAATAACGTCTGAGACTCAAGACGCCTGCGGCTTGCTAACAATGCACAGTGCAGGTCGCGTAGCGCTGACTCTTCCAGATTTGCGCTCTGCGATTGCAGCATCAGATCGGTGTAGCCAAGAATGTCCATAAAGACAAAAACAGATTCGCACAGAGTAGGCTCTTGGTCATCAAGGATGTAAGGATTTCTGGACATAGCAGTTTTATGTTTTATTGCAGAACAACTCATGGTACCGCTTCAGGAAAGAGAGAGTAATCTCGGTAGCACCAACTCTGTATTCCTGTAACGCCAGAACGTTTTCGCGGTCAATGTAAGGTTTTATTCCAAATTCCAGGCATCACTCCTTGGGTTCTTTGCGTCAACTTTTCCTTCGTTGGTTCTTTCTGAAAAGTCATGTATTTTCCGCTGTTTCTGTTTTTAACTATGTCTTAGCGAGCTGTCGATCTCCAGTGGAAAGAGGATGAAGACCGTCAGTATTGAAACTGTAACTATCATCTTCAGTGAAAAAACGTGTTTTTGTTGTCGGAGCTACTGGATATATCGGCAAGTTTGTTGTCCGTGAACTGGTTGGCAGAGGATATGATGTGGTATGTTTTGTCCGTGAACGTTCGGGTATTGGCTCGACGACCACTGCTGATGAGGTTCGTAACCAGTTGAAAGGTTCGGAGGTGCGGTTCGGTGATGTGAGCAGTATGGATTCGCTGATGAAAAACGGTATCAGGGGAGAGCATTTCGATGTGGCGGTTTCTTGCCTCACCTCCCGCAACGGGGGAGTGAAAGATTCGTGGAAGATTGACTATCAGGCCACACGCAACGCACTCCACGCGGGAAAGGCAGCCGGAGCAAAGCACTTTGTTTTGCTTTCCGCTATTTGTGTCCAGAAACCGCTGCTGGAGTTCCAGAGAGCGAAGCTGAAATTTGAGGATGAGCTGAAGGCGTCGGGGTTGATCTGGTCGATTGTGCGCCCGACGGCTTTTTTCAAGTCTATTGCCGGTCAGGTTGAGTCGGTGAAGAACGGGAAGCCTTATGTTATGTTCGGTGACGGCAAGCTAACCGCCTGCAAGCCGATCAGTGAGTCGGATCTGGCGAGTTATATTGTCAACTGCCTTGAAGACCCTGCCATGCAGAACAAAATCCTGCCCATAGGCGGGCCGGGAAAGCCGGTTACTCCTGTCGAACAGGGTGAGATGCTGTTTGAGCTTCTCGGTCGTCCGCCGAAGTTCAAAAAAATGCCGATACAGATGTTTGATGTGATCATTCCAGTGGTGAGTCTGTTCGCAAAGATTTTTCCGAAACTGGAAGACAAGGCTGAGTTTGCCCGTATTGGCAAGTACTATTGCTCGGAGTCTATGCTGGTGCTCAATCCGCAAACGGGGATATATGACGCCGATATGACGCCATCATACGGCAACGATACCTTGCGGGATTTCTACAAACGTGTGCTCAAAGAGGGGTTGTCTGGACAGGAACTCGGAGAACACTCCATGTTCTGAGGCTTGGAAGGATGGTCGTCTACGCGCCTGTTTTGTTGTGCATATCCTGAGTCAAAACATCAATATGTTGGCTTAGCTCTTTTATGAGTTTGGTCATTTGCGTATTCTGTTGAAGCAACTCCATGATTTGATCAGCCTGTTGTGAGGCCAATTTTTGCCGATCTTCGCTTGCTATGGCGAGGGCTTCCCGATGTTGTGCGTCGGCATCGGCGTGTGCCTTGTCACGGTCGGCTTGTCGTGTCTGTGCCAGCAAAATAAGCGGGGCAGCATAGGCGGCCTGAAGACTGAATGCGAGATTGAGCAGGATAAACGGGTAGACATCGAACCTGGTATATCCAAGAGCGTTCAGCAAAATCCAGATAGCCACGATTGCGGTTTGCCCAACGAGAAAAACTGGTGTTCCAAAAAAGCGGGCGAAAGCCTCTGCTTTTAAAGAGAACCAATCGTCCCCGAAAACAGAGCCAAGGTGAAGATGAGGAAGATGGAAGCGGTAATAAT
>CAJAAV010000123.1 GCA_903937835.1 uncultured Chlorobiaceae bacterium
CTTTATTAATCTTTTTTAAAAAAATTATTTCATGCCAGGGGTTTTGAACTTCGAGCATACGCTCTTTAGCGTTCAGATAATGCCAGCTTCACCGCAAACCCTATAAACACCAAAGCAGCGATCCTGTTGACCGTTTTCTGTGCCAGGGCGGAGTTGCGAAATCTGTCGCCAAGTCCACCGGCAAAAAGGCTGATAAGCCCAAATACCAGTAATGTTGCCATGATAAAAATACCCCCGAGTTGAAAAAACTGCAAAATCATGGAACCATGACGAGGATCGGCAAACTGCGGCAAAAAAGCCATAAAAAAGAACGATACCTTGGGATTAGTCAAATTCATGATAATCCCGCGTCGGTAAAGATTTCCACTGGAGAGCACCTGAAGCGAACGCTGCTGAACAGTTGTCGCTGTTGCCCTGAGCGCCTGCCATGCAAGATAAAGCAGATAAGCGGCTCCCATAAATTTCATGATACCAAAAGCAAGCTCGGATGAGTGCACGATGGCGGCAAGTCCAAAAGCAACAGCAACAGTATGTCCGATAAGCCCTGTAGCCAGACCAAGTGTTACATAGAGGCCTGCCTTCCGTCCATTCTGGGCTGACTGTGCCATGACGAAAAGGTTGTCGGGGCCAGGAGAGAGAGCAAGAATGACTGATGTTGAAAAAAATGCAAGCAATACATTGTTGTCAATCATGAAAGCACATTGTTTTTGTCTGTTTTTGACTGGACGGAAAGCTTACCATCATTATAAATTGGGCAAGAGTCATAACCGGCGGCATGCAAAAAATAATAGCAACCCTACTCCCCTCTATAAGAAGAAGATAAGCCTAAAATACTATTTGTGAAATTAGCAACTCACCGAGTATCGTTATAGCTTGCGCGGAGTATCGATTTCTGGCCTGTTTCGAAAATCATTGGACACAAATTGTAATCGACACGAGAATCAAATATCACTTGATTGAGGTACCCTTAATTGATATATTTGAAAGAGTATGGTGTGGTTATGAATGTTGTGAGGTAATGCAAAATAACGGCAGGATATGTAGTCTGTGCCCTCTTTTATTTGGTAGATCTACGGCATGCTCGGTAACAACACCCTGGACGGAGGCAGCAGCACGAATACTGTTTAGCTGTACAGTTTGCAACTTTGATTGGAATTCCAATGGTTACGGCAACAAATTTCGTCGTAACCTGACGCAGAGGTTACACAATATAAGCAAGTAAGGGTGAGTGATTTTCGTTCCATCAAGGATTCAGGACAGCAGCCAGTCAACAGTGAGTTCAGTACGCCATTAAGTGTCCGTAAGCTGGTTCATTCCAGACCGATGCCTCCCGAAAATCTTTCCAGGCTTGCATTGGTTATACGATTTCTCAAACCGGTTACCTGGATTCCGGTTATGTGGAGCTTTCTCTGCGGCGCTGTGGCAAGCGGCTCTTTTGGATGGAAGGAAGTTTCAGGCATGAAGTTTATGCTCGGTATGTTACTTACCGGTCCGCTGGCCAGTGGTACCTGCCAGATGCTGAACGACTATTTTGACCGTGATCTTGACGAAATCAACGAACCAAACCGTCCGATACCCGGCGGAGCCATATCGCTGAAAAATGCTACGATCCTGATTGCAATCTGGTCGGTTCTTTCGGTCATCACCGGCTATCTGATTCATCCCCTGATTGGTTTTTACGTTGTTATCGGCATTGTCAATGCGCACCTCTACAGCGCCAACCCGATCAAACTGAAGAAAAGGCTTTGGGCTGGCAATATCATTGTGGCGGTTTCCTACCTTGTCATTCCCTGGATAGCCGGAGAAATCGCATATAACCAGGGCTTTACACTCTCATCGCTTCAGCCGTCGCTGATTATTGCTGCTCTTTTCACTCTCTCCAGTACAGGCACCATGACCATCAACGATTTCAAATCGATCGAAGGCGACAGACAGGTCGGAATCAGAACGCTGCCAGTGGTCTTCGGGGAGACCAATGCTGCCAAAATTGCCGCCGTACTCATCAATACCGGCCAGCTTCTGGCATCATGCTATCTGTTCATGATCGGCCAATCTACCTATGGAATAATGGTCGCCGCACTTGTCATTCCACAGTTTTTTCTGCAGTTTGCCTTGGTAAGGTCTCCGGGGACGATGGATGTGCGCTACAACGCAATTGCGCAGAACTTTCTGGTTGCAGGCATGCTGATCTGCGCCTTTGCCATCAGGGCTGCAAGACCATAAGATTCAGCTATAACCCCGAAAAGCTATGTGTACCGGCGAGCCAACGACAGTATCACCCGCAATTGCTGATGCTGTCACTGAGATTTCAGCTTGTCGACCCAAAGAAAAATCAGCCGCATTCGTCTCCGTTTTTTTTGATAATAGGGGAATGCTTCCTGAATAGCCTGAATTACAAGACCCATTGCGGGTTTATGCCATCTCCCTGGATGCTCCTCAAGCCATTTCCCCACAACAGCACAGACCTGACCCTGAGTTGTTCCCTCAGGAGTTGTAAATAACCATCGGTTACACACATCGCACACCCCCGCCACGTATCCCCTGTAATCACCAATATTGAGATCGACTGCTACTTGACCACTTTCCAGCTTCCTGTACTCCCGCCACACAGCTACCAGATCATATCCGCTTATCATAATAAAAAGTTAGAACGAGGGACGCAGGTGATTTTGTGCACTTACGAAAAATCAATGAGCCTAAAAGCGTTTCTGATAAATATGACAATAGGGCTGATGACCGGTTTTTTGGTAGTAGCCCTGATGGTACTCTTCAGCATACCAGAATATCCCGGCCTTTTCAACGCTGGTCACAACATGATATCCTTTGCTCCTTAACTCACCAATAAGCTGTTCAGCTACGTTTTTCTGCTCCTCATCAGTATAAAAAATAGCTGACCGGTATTGTGTTCCAATATCAGGTCCCTGTCGATTACGCTGTGTGGGATCATGAATCTCAAAAAAAAGTTTGGCAAGGGTTTCATAGCTGACCAGCGCGGCATCGAACTCAACCTCCACAGCCTCAGCATGTCCTGTTTTGCCACTACAAACCTGTTTGTAAGAGGGATTATCAATGACACCTCCCGTATAGCCCGATTTTACGACAAGCACACCCTTTACTTTTTTGAAATGGTACTCAACACCCCAAAAACATCCCCCGGCAAAAATCGCCTTTTGCGTCACCACAGCAGAGATTGTTTCTGGCAGAAAACCAAGGGAAATTGAATTAACACAGTGACGAACACCTTTCCCGGTCAACCCCTCCCTGAAAAAAACATGGCCGAGATGAGCGCCGCAATTGGCGCAAACTATTTCAGTACGCCGTCCATCCGCATCGGGAATCTGCCTGACTGCGCCTTCGATTGCATCATCAAAACTTGGCCATCCTGTGCCTGAATCAAACTTGTCAGAAGATCTGAAAAGCGGTATATCACACCGTCGACAAAAATAAGTCCCCGACTCCTTGTTGAGGTAATACTTGCCACTTCCGGGCATTTCAGTTCCTTTCTGCACAATCACCCGTTCTTCTTCGGGAGTCAACTGATTATAATTCATGGACTCTTTATTTATGTAAAATTCAAAACTTAACCGGCGCGATTATTTGCCTTTGTCGGATTCAGCCCGCCTGTCAGTGCGCTTACAGATTTGACGACCAGTGAGCCAGCGGCAAAGAGCCCAACCACAGCAACACCGGATAATGCATGAAGAATCGGTATGCCTACTGGAGCAAGAAAAGCGGCGCCTCCAGCCACTCCGACAGCATTTTTAATTGTTTTTACCTAATCATTTTGTTCCATGATATCGGTGTTTGAATTTCACAAAAAAATACAGCTTTGTAAACGTTGTACAAATAGCCGACACTACTACCATACATGAGAAAAAGTCATCCCATAAAACGAACTGGCAACTGCGGGTTGAATATGCCAATCTTTATATGGTTCTGTGAATAATAAACTACTTCCTATGCCAATTACCGCGCCAGCAACCACATCCCGGGTATAGTGTCGTTTTGATTCGACCCGGCTGTACCCTGTAAATGATGCAGCAACATAAGCAGGCAAGCCATAATTCCATCCATATCGTTCACGGATGAACTCTGCCGATGAGAAGGCGATGGAGGTGTGCCCTGATGGAAAGGAGTGATCTCCTCCATCAGGGCGAGTCGCAGGAATGGTATACTTCATCCCGAAAGTGAGGGCAAGCGTGAGAGCGCCTGATTTGGCAAGCTGGATGAGCCCCTCCTTGTCATCCCGGGCAAGAGCAATACCAGCTCCGCTGACCGGCAATACAATCTGGAGAATATCACCAGAACGCTCAACCGCATCACTGGCAACAGCCGCATTACTGAACAGAAGAGAGATAAGCAGCATCACCATGAACACTCTTCCACAAATACAATGCACCCTCCCCCCCACTTTTGTTACCTGATTCTCTCTATCCATAATATCATCAAAAAATTAAAAAAACGGTTAGCAACGTTGCAAAAATGGCCGCCAAATCCTATACTACGGCTGAAAATTATGGACAATTAGCTCAGTTGGTTAGAGCGTTCGCCTCACACGCGAGAGGTCAAAGGTTCGAGTCCTTTATTGTCCACACCTTACCCCACCTGCCTCAGCGAGTTCCTGCTTTCTTTAAGCTATTGTCTGATGAACAAACAGTGAACAAAATCTCATCACTGATGACCCGCAATATAAGCAAAACCGTTTTGGTTTCTGTATCTCAACGCCGGAATCGCTGCATAAGCCATCGCTCTTTTCGAACTCCCCGATCAAATTGCCTTGTATTTCTATATCAAAAAAGCATAAATTGCCTTGTAAAATAAAATATCCGTATTGAGGCTACTTTAACCATGGCCGATGCTTCGATTTATTGATAACGATCTTCAGCGCTGGCAGGAAGGAACACGTCGCAAACCCCTCATCCTGCGGGGCGCTCGTCAGGTCGGCAAAACCTGGTCAATCAAAGAGTTTGGAAAAAAACGGTTTGAATCTCTTGCCCTCGTCGATCTTGAGCGAAATCAGCCCCTGCGCAAACTCTTCGATGGTGACCTCAAAGTAACGCGCATCTGCTCCGACCTTGAAGTTATCCTCCAGCAAAAAATCACACCGGGAAAAACGCTGCTCTTTTTTGATGAGATACAGGCATGTCCCCGAGCCATAACCGCCCTGCGTTATTTTTATGAGGAGATGCCGGAACTGCATGTTGTGGCGGCCGGTTCGCTTCTTGAATTTGCGCTTGAAGAGAGCTCCTTTCCTGTTGGCAGGGTTCAGTTTCTCAATCTCTATCCGCTCTGTTTTGCAGAATATTTGGAGGCAATCGGTAACGGCGCTGCGGCAACAGCCATTCTGGGTAATCCTGCTGAAATATCGCCCGCAGTGCATGAGCTGCTGCGCGAGGAGCTGAAACGCTATTTCTTTATAGGGGGAATGCCTGCGGCGATCAAGGCATACCTCGAAAACAACTCGTTGCGTGATGCCTTTGAGGTACAACAGGAGATTGCCGAATCTTACAGAATGGACTTTGCCAAATATACGCCAAGGGTTGACCGCTTCTGTCTCGACTCAGTCTTTACCTCCCTATCGCAGCATACCGGACAACAGATCAAATATGCACGCCTCAGTGAAGGGTACAGCAACCCGACGCTGAAAAAATCATTTGATGCCTTGTGCCTGGCTCAAGTAGCCCGAAGAATCCCATCCGTCGATCCCTCCGGACTTCCTTTAGGAGCAACGGCCTCGGCCAAAGTATTCAAGGCACTCATGCTCGATATTGGAATAATGCGCTACCTCTCCGGTATGCCTAATGATATTGAGTATGCCAAAAGTGACCTGCTCGCCATCTACCGTGGAGCCATGGCAGAACAGTTTGTGGGGCAAGAGATGCTGGCAGCTCAAAATGGTGGCCTTTATTACTGGGAGCGACAAGCCAAAAGCAGTTCGGCAGAAGTTGACTATCTGGCTGTTCTGAACGGCAAAATTCATCCGGTTGAGGTAAAAAGCGGCGCTACCGGCAGTTTGAGGAGCCTGCATCTCTTTCTTGCCTCATACCCGGAGTGTGGCAAAGCACTGGTCTTTTCCGACCGCCAATACGCAGATCTTCCAGAACAAAAAATCACATTCCTGCCGCTTTACAGCACTTTTGCTGCCACAAAATCCGAGTAGCGGGAGAACTTCACTTCGATATATAGTGAATGGGATGGGTGATTGTCTGCCCCTGCGCCCGATTTTCAAGCCTTGCAGAAGCGTTTTCCTATGGGATAGCTGAATGGCGAAATGTGCAACAAATAGCCGCAAAAAGCAGGTTTTCCACTGACGATGCCCATTGAATCTCCTGCTCTTCCAAAAAATCTTGGAAAATCACCACTTTACCGGCTTTTGCAACAGCGTTCCGTCAGACAGTACTACCGGATCAGGAAATTGATACTTCAGATATTCATTTGGGTTAAGTGTAAAAGAACCGCTAACAAGTGATTTCAGCTCTTTTGATGTCATGGATGACGGAAACGCGAAAACTATCTTTTTTTGGGGAAACAATTTCTTTCCTGTTTTCACCGCAGGTATTAAATCTGAATCACCGGTAACAAGAACAATGGTATCACAACTATCGGTATGTAGTTGCTCAAACAGTGTTGTGGCAATCATAACATCAGTTTGCTTCTCTTCGTATTTATCGAAAGTTTTGCCACATATCTTGCAAAACACATCTTTTCTCTTGAATTTATTCATCAGCGCTGTAACGCCGGTTGATTCAAGACATTGAACATAGTTCTTATGGCGCTTTGTAATATTTGGTTTTGAGCATTCAAGGTGTTCAGCGTATGCCGAAATGTAGTATATATGCTGTAAGACAGCATCTCTTCCGATGAGGTGAAGCTTGGAGGAGCAGAGCCGATACAGGTCAAGCCATCTTGTTTTAGCTTTTTCTTGCGCTGGATGAGCACGTTTTAACGAGTGATAGAGGTTAAACCCATCCACGATAAAAACGACTCTGTTCATGGCATCTGGTCGGATAGAATAAAAAAAACCGCCAGATCGTAACCTGGCGGGGTTCCGCAAGCCGAAGCCTAACGGGGGATGATTTGTTAGTCTAAATCTAAGATTAAATTCAAAAAAATTCAAACCGTCATTTCCTTTTTTTTGCTATTCGCTATCAGGTGGACAGCTCAATTAAGTTCACATGGCCCAAATTGGCAACTCCTTGCGGCCATGAAACTGCATGGCAAAAGTTGCTGGGTCTGACATCAAGACTCTTCAAAATTAGGAGCAGTTGCCGATGGTGGTCATTGCAATACCTCCCAATGGCCGCCAATGCTTGCGCCAACATGACGAATGAGCCCTTCTGACTTCATTTTATCAATGTGATATTTGATGCCGTTCGCACTGACACCTAACTCTGCCGCCAACAAACGCTGCGTTATGGATGGTTGTATTTTCAGCAAAGCAATTATTTTTTTCTGGGTAGTTTTACCGGTAGTTCTGCCGGTAGTTTTGCCGGTAGTCTCCCCTAAAAACTGTTCGGAAAGAAAATAAAATACTGTCCATAGACCTGTCCGCTCGTAACGCAGCTCTGGCTCAGGAACCCCCGCCTTTACACACTCCTGCATGATGCGCTCAATGCCACGCCCCCAAGATATACTTGACAAAAAGCAGGACGAGCACATAGTCCTTATAATGGCTGGCATCCATGCCGCCGCGCAGTTCGTCACAGCTTTGCCAGAGCGAGGAGTAGAGTTCAGATTTTTTGAGGGACATGGGTTATCGCAATTACTGTTAACATCAATTGAGATTTACGGGACTGCTCTACCAGGAGAGGGAAAAGAGACGTAACTGAATATAGCACAAACGTTCAGGAAAGGAAAAACGTGAGTTGAAGTGTTACCAAGGTTAAAGAGTGGGTCAATGCAATAGCTCCAATCTGAAGATAATAAGGAACTATCGGGTTACCAGCCTTGGGAAGATAGGCACGGATTCTGCCAAAGTGGCGGGCTGCATTACCATCAAATGGGAGCGAAAAAAGGCCGAAAAATAATGATTAAGAAGTGTAATTTTGCTTATTCCCTGATTCCACGCTTGACGTTTTGGCGAAATCTGCATATTTTGATCAATGCTTGTCATGTAACAAATTGACATCCGCACGGTTCCCGAAAATTTCCAGAAAAAGGATGAGTGAAGTGGTGACGATAAAAAAGCTAATTTATGGGGAGATTGACCAGATTGAAGAGGTCTGGCTCGAAGATCTTTATCAGATCATCACTCTGTTTATTCAGTCAAAACAGCCACAAAAAAAGCAGGGATTAATGACAAAACTCCGACAGATTCAGATTGATGCTCCAGAAGATTTTGCGGCAAATCTTGATCTCTATCTATCTGGGGAAAAACATGCCTCCACCAATCTTTCTTGATACCTTGTTTGTTGTTAGATTGGTAAACCGTCTATATCAATATCATCGCCAGTCTGTTGCACTATCGGAACGATTTGAAGGATACCCGTGCCTGCCCACTAATGTCGTGCTACAGAAAGTAAAGACTGTGAATATTAATTGTTTAAGAAAAATTGCAGAAATAAGAGATAAGATGATAGCCGTTATTCAAAAAGAATGAAATAGTAAAAACGCAGAAACCATTTATTTACAATTAATTGACATTTAGTGTAATATCCAGACAATGAGAATAGACAAAATAAATATCGATAACTTCAAAAACATTGAGAAGTTGTCAATTACCTTTGACCAAGGTGTGAACCTGTTTGTTGGGGCAAATGGTAGCGGTAAAACAACTTTGCTTGAGGCGATTAATGTTGCTTTAGGAGGCTTTTTCGGAGAGCAAGAACAAAAAATGCAAAGGATGATAGAGTTACCTGAAGTTAGAATAATAATGGTTGATGGTAATCCTGTGAGAACTGAAAAAACATCAGTTGAAGCTTTTTCTGATGTAATTGGTGGCAACTGGACTCGAAATTTTAACTCTATTACTAAAAATAATGATGTCAAGAATGTAAGAATTGCAGGTATTTACGGCAGTAAGATCTTAAAAGATTTCTTTAAACCAGAGAACAAAAATATCGCTCCCTTAATCGCATATTATTCCACACAACGTTTGTTTAAAGATGCTTCACAATCTGTTAAACAGAAATTTGATCCATTAGCCGGTAGAAGAAATGGCTATTTGCAGTGCTTGAAAGATAATGCCATTAAAGGAGCATTGGTTGAATGGCTAGCAAATGCGGTAACAAGCAGAGCAACAAAGCAAATAAAAGAGATTGATTCTGTTGATTTGGTATTGGAGAATGTTGAAAAAGCCATTAAAAAAACATTGGCTTCCTTTAATGATGATATACTCGAGAATGATATTAAAATATACCAGGAGGCGAAATTTGATTTTGAACTCTTTATTCAGTTAAAAGATAATTTCAGCCTCCCAATCAACTACTATTCAGACGGTTTTAGAAACATAATTTACTTGATAGTTGATTTGATATGGCGAGCATCTCAGCTCAATCCATGGTTAACGCTTGAAGAAATTATCAATCAACAATCGGGCTGTGTAACCATTGATGAGATTGACTTACATCTACATCCAAAATGGCAAGCAAAAGCAATTGCTATTTTACAGGAATTATTTCCCAAAGTCCAATTCTTTATCACCACCCATAGCCCAACGGTTGTTGCTAACTTTGATAACGGGTCTTTATTTGTTATAAATGAAGGCAGCGTTGTAAAGCACAATTCTGATTATTTTGGAAAGGAAATAAACTTTGTTCTAAGAAATGTACTTGGTGCTTCTGATAGACATGTGCCAACCCAGCAGAAAATTGATCACCTGCTTCAATTGATAGATACACAGCCCGATAGCAAAGAGATTAGGCCGCTCCTTGATGGACTGGTTGCCCAATTTGGAGAAGACGATCCGGATATTCAAAAAGCGATTGCGTTATATGAACTCTCAATATATCAAGACTAATGCAATTTATCAATAAACAAAACACTGAGCCAATTGATTGGAATGCATGGTTTACAGTACCTCCAGACAGACGTACGTTTGATTACGGTATTGATAGCGGTTCATTACCGAGGATTAGGGAGGTAAAGCAGTTTTTGATTAATGAGCAAAATTCTTTATGTGCTTATTGCCAGCAAAAAATTGATATCGATAATTCATCTATTGAACACGTCACCCCAAAAGAACACAATAAAGAATTGTCAACTTCCTACTTAAATCTGGTAGCTGTTTGCAATAAAAATCAAGTGAAAGACCCTTTAACAGGCAAATTTCATTGTGACCGTGAACGAGGAAGTAATCTCATTCCTCCCGTTATTTTTTATTCCAATACAAAGTCAGTTGCCAACAAGACCAACATTTATTTTACCGTTTACTCAAGTGGTGAAATTACTGCAAAACCAGGTTTAGAAATCAATATTAGAAATCAGATAGAAGCATTTATTAATATTTTAAACCTTAATCATAGTATTCTCAAAGCTAATAGAGCAAAGGATGCCCTCAGAGGTATAATTGATGCATATAGAAGTTTGCCAGATAAAAGCCCACAGAAAAGCACTTTCTGGCGAAAACAATATAATAGAATTCTAAATAACCAATATCACCCATTTCGTGAGTACCTGCTGGTATTTATCGGATCCAAGATTGGATTGAATTAACGAATGTAGAATGACAAGCTATGATAAGCTGATCCTCAAACGGTTATCTAAAATCCCGGGTCGTTGATGCTTTTTGATGCATCAGTATTTCACGCCTTCCCTGCGCTTTATGCTTCTCTGGATTTTGTGTTTTAAGCTTTACGATATTGGCAAGTTTCCATTGTACTGCTGGCATAAGGTACAGATTTTCCAATGGCAGAAGCTCCCATTCGGGAGATCCGCTTTTGAAACTCAAAAGAGCCAGCTTTTTATCACCGAGATTGTATGATTGATCTGCTGCCTGACATGGTTCAGGGCCTCAGATATCCCTCTCATCGAAGTATCACGGTCATCCAGAGGCAAATAGGTCAGGTCAATATCGACAGATAACCGGGGCATATCTCGTACAAACAGATTGATTGCTGTGCCACCTTTTAACACAAAGACCTTTTCTTTGGCCACAAGGGGCAACACTTGAAGCAGGAGATCAACCTGCTGGCGATACACTGGGTTCTATCATAACTTTACCAGCTCCTCTGGCAGATTGAGAGCATATTTTTCAACATATACGCCGCCTTTAACGATACTTCTTGCTCCTTTTCCGAGATCAAGTTTAGCATGATCAAGGCGCTTATACCACTCATGTCCTGCTTTTTCGGCCATGTAGAGAAAAAGGCGTTTTACCTTGATTGAACGGCATTGCTCAAGAAGATCCTTTACCATTTGTGGGCGAAGTGTTGTCAAGCCTTCCATGATCTGATAGCACTCCACCAGATTCAGAGTATCCGGAGAAAGGTACAGACATTCGAGAATTGCCCGCTCCGGTGAAGATATGCGTATGGAAAACAAGGGCAACTGCAGATTAGTTATACCGATGTCGTTTGGCAGGAATGATGTTCTTTCATGAACGATCAGTTGCTGCCACTCATATTTTCTGAACCATGCTGGCAGACGTGTTTTGATAGGAGAAAATAAATAGACGGTCTGTTTGCCAAAACGCAGATAATGCGCAAAACCCTGCAAAGCAAGTGCCATGAGCGCCCCGGCATGAAGCGGTAGCTTGGCTTGAGTTTGCAGGGTATAGAGGGCACCTTGCCATGTCACCTCTTCACCGGGTCGTCTTAGCGCTCCGGTGCCAACAGATTCCATCCAGCCGCTTTTGCAGTAATGCTTCTGGAGGCCGTAGGATATGCCACGTTGCTCAAGCCAAGATGCAAGATCAACCGTGCCTTGGGTGTGGCAGGAAAGTGTTGATTTTAATATTATTCGATTATTGGTAGCCATGCTACTGATATCAGAATATTTACAATAAGCCGCAAATTAGAAAAGGACTATCGCAGGCGACATTTTTACAAAAATGATATTTTCGCCAGAGATATCTCTTATGCTGCCGAAGGCGATGTTCCCGATTTTGCTGCGACGATGGAAGCTGTTCAGTTAAACAACGCAGGGTTCGCATACCATTGAGCACCATATTCTGCGAAAAAAACATGACTGATTTGTGATTTAACTGCCACTTCAATCTTTTCAATTTCTCCGAGAACGAGCTGTCGCAACTCCCTGTCGAAGCAGTACCGGTACATTCTGAATGCCGCATTAAAAGTTGATTGTGGTTTAAACTGATGGTCAGCTTTTGGGGTATCCAGCAGGGTATACCAGTATCCACTAAGGCGATAATATCCAATATGTTCCAGAAGATGGAGAGCTTTCTTGTCGTCATCAATAATCAAACCCCTCTGTTTTGCTGATCAATGTAGGATAGTGAAGGTTTTGTATACTGTGAGGGCATAAGCAGCAGTATAAAAAAAAAAGCCCCCTGAGCGCGCTGTTCTAACGGGAATCGGGGGAGGCGTGTTGATTAAATCAAACGCGAAAACGTACAAAAACAAATATCTTTTTCTTCTGTTTGGCTGTCGAAGGGATCCGCATCAGCACCCAAGGTCTGCGGGCTTCGGCCTTGATCAAAAAGAGCCACGTCGTCTCCAGGAAAACATCTGAGTGCAAAGATGCAGAGTGGATGCCCCTTGGATCTTTCGTAAAAAAGAAAAAAGTCCTCTCGCTTTCAAGAAACCTTCTTTTTGAGATAATTTATTTATCCCAAATAATTACTGAATTTGATATACTCAGCTTTTCGATTGCGATATTAATACTTATTTTGAAGCTAAAATTAATTGTACTTATAATTCTTAATTACAGAATCATGAATTTTTTTGAAAAAGCATTTCATCAACAAAGAACATCAAATACTCGCAAAAGGGATTTAAATCAATTAGAGGGTGTATTTGATTTGAAAAACAGTTATTTGCCATATTATTTTTCTGCTACAAAAGCA